>SKKM01000136.1 GCA_007121485.1 Wenzhouxiangella sp.
AGCTGATGGAGTCCGAGGACGTCAAGGATCTGATCGACTCGATTCGCGAGGAGAGCTTCGACAACCTGATCAGCCAGTACATCCCGCCGGAATCCATCGACGAGATGTGGGATCCGGAAGGGCTGGAGAAGGCGCTGGCCGGCGATTTCGGCATCGAGGTGCCGATCCGGGAGTGGCTGGAGGCGGACGCCGACCTGGACGAGGCGGGCCTGCGCGAAAAGATCATGGACCGGGTCGAGGCGCACTTCCAGGCCAAGGAAGACCTGACGGGACCTGAGGTCATGCGCCAGTTCGAGAAGGCCTTGATGCTGAGCATTCTCGACCAGCAGTGGAAAGAACACCTGGCCAGCATGGATTACCTGCGCCGCGGCATCAACCTGCGCTCGTTTGCGCAGAAGAAGCCGCAGCAGGAGTACAAGCGCGAAGGCTTCGAGATGTTTACCACCATGCTCGATACCATGAAGCTGGAAGTGATGAAGGCCCTGGCGCGCGTGCGCATTCGCAGCGAAGAGGATGTCGACGCGGTCGAGCAGCGCCGGCGGCGCGAGGCGCCGATGCAGTTCCAGCATGCCCAGGCCTCGGCCATGGCCGGCGGAGCCGGCGGCGCGGCTGGCGATCAGGGCGCGAGCCCCGAACCCTTCGTGCGCGAAGGCCGCAAGGTGGGCCGCAACGAACCCTGTCCGTGCGGTTCAGGCAAGAAATACAAGCAGTGCCACGGCAAGCTGACCTGAGCCGGCACGTCGCGCCGTCGCTTTCGGCATGAGCCTGGTCGTGGTCGCGGGTGTCATCCGCGACCCGCAGGGCAGGTTGCTGCTGGCGCAGCGCCCGCAGGGCAAGCACCTGGCCGGTACCTGGGAATTCCCCGGTGGCAAGCTGGAATCGGGCGAATCGCCCATGTCCGGAATGGCTCGCGAACTGGACGAGGAACTGGGCATACGCGTCCATGCCTCACGACCCCTGCTCAGCCTGACCCATGCCTATCCGGAAAAGACGGTGCGCCTGCTGCTGCGCGAGGTCTGCGACTGGGACGGCGAGCCGCACAGCCGCGAGGGCCAGCCGATCGCCTGGTTCGCCCTGGAACAGATGCATGACCTGGCCATGCCGGCCGCCGACCGCCCCATGCTCAAGGCCCTGGGGCTGGATCCACGCTACCTCATCGCGCCGGACCCTGCGCGGTTTCCCACGCCGGCCGACTTTCTGGCCGATTGGGAGGCGTGCCTGGCGACTGGTTACCGCTGGCTGCAGCTTGGCGCCGGCGCGCTGGATCGAAACGCTTTCAGGGAGCTGGCGACGGCCTGCGGCGACCTGGCGCGCCGCTACGGCGCCCGCTGGCTGATCAGCGATGATGTTCAGCTCGCCGTGGATGCCGGCGCCGACGGGGTGCACTTGAGCACGAAAGCGCTGATCCGGTGCCGGGTGCGGCCGTTGCCGGAGTCGAAGCTGGTTTGCGCTTCCTGCCGCGACATCGACGATCTTCAGCTTGCCGGCCGTCTGGGCCTGGATTTTGTCACCGTTGGCCCGGTCTTGCGGAGCGCTGCGCAGCCCGGCGCGCAGACCCTGGGTTGGGACGGGCTGGCCGAGCTGTGCGCGAAGAGCCCCTTGCCGGTGCTGGCGCAGGGGGGCTTGAGTCCACCCGATCTGGAGCGGGCCCGGGAGCACGGCGCTTTCGGCATTGCCGGCAGTGACGGATTCCCGCCCTGATGGACGATTGGCTGCAGCTGCACATGCCGGTGCGCGCCCGCGAGCTGCCGCCGGCCGGCGTGGTCGAGTGCTGGCTGATGGAGGTCGGCGGGCTGGCCTTTCCGGGTGCCCAAGCTCGCGACCAGGCCGGCGACCAGGACCGGCGCCAGGCATTGAAGCTGCGCCGCCGGTTCCTCCTGCGCCTGATCCTGGGCGCCTACCTGGGCCAGCCCGGCAAGGACCTGGAGTTCGTCTACGGCCCCTCCGGCAAACCCGAGCTGGCAAGCGGGACGGAGCTGGGCGGATTGCACTTCAATCTCTCGCACAGCGGGGACTGGCTGGCGCTGGCGGTGGCCCGGGACGTGGCGGTCGGTGTCGACATCGAGCAGCGCCGTGAGCTCAAGCGCGCCGGCGATCTTGCCCGGCGCTATTTCTCGCCGCGAGAGGCGGAGCATCTGGCCGCGCTGGCTGAACCGGAACGCTCGGCGCAGTTCTTCAAGCTGTGGACGGTGCGCGAAGCCTGCATCAAGGCCATGGGCAGCAGCCTGGCCCGCAGCCTGGGCGAGCTGGAACTTGCGCCGGACACGGCCGAACTGCTGACTGTGCCGGCGGGCTGGCCAGGGCCGGATCGTTGGAGCGTGCTGCGCCTGGCTTCTCCCACGCCGCTGCAGATCTGCGTTGTGGCGCCGCGGCCCGGCATGCTGGTCAGACCCATCCGGCTCAACTGCAGTCCGCGCTGATCGAGGGACGCGCGGCCGGGCTGGCCACGCCCATGCGCGGCGATCCGCCTTCTGCCACCCTCGACATGCCCGGGCTGCGCATCAGCCAGCACGCCAAACTGGTGATCGTCGATGGATCCACCAGCATCGTGACCTCGCACAATCTGGACCCGCGCTCGGAGTTTTACAACACCGATAACGGCATCTTGGTCCGCGGGGCGGCCTTGGTTTTTTGGATTCAGGGGCCTGTAGGGGGTTCCGAGCATCCGAGGGTGCCGTGGGCCTTCGGGCCGGGCGGGGCGATCGGCTGGGTTGCAGGTTTCTGATTCCTTGGAGCTGGGTGCCCGCGAAGTGCCTCCTCTGCCGCCCGACGTGGCGTGCCGGTTCCATCAGGCCACTGCGGCGCGTAAAGATGCTGCAAGATGTGGGGCAGCTTCCGCGCCCCGCCCGGCCCGAATCCCACGACACCCCCGGATGCAGCCGATTTGAGAGTTGGGAGGGGGTGGCGCATCGACCACCCTCAACGACCCATCCTCGGAGAGTGCTGTGGGGTGCTGGAGCGTCGTGGGTCGCGGCAACCACCAATCTCTTTCAGGAGCTAGTCCTAGGTGCCGCCAATTTCCGAGATGGCAAGCGCAGGCACGTCTAACACCCTGCACCCAACCCTCAGCGGGGAGTGGTGTCGGCTGATGGCGAGCCGTGGGTCGCGGCGGCGGGCACTTCCTCACCGCATCCAT
>SKKM01000294.1 GCA_007121485.1 Wenzhouxiangella sp.
CCCCCCCCCAGGGTTGTTCTGGAGCGTGAAGAGGGCGGGAAGATGCGCCCCGTGGCGGGGAGCCCCGGACCGGAATTGCTTTTCCAAGAAGCCGCGTCCGGGTCACCTCGAAGAATCCTGATTGGCCTCCGAACACCTTTCGGAGCCGATGAGGTCAACTTGTATGGCCCGGACGGGCCAGAACTGTATCGTGAATATGCCCGGCAAGCACGACGGGAGTTTCTGAATGAACTCTATCGGCATCACCCAGAACTTGATGAATTGCTGATCGAAGAGCTGGAGGAGATTCCCTATCTGGCGCTGTTTCCTACCGAAGCCCGTCTAGACTTTGTTCTGCACCATCCAGACGTGATCTCTGTCAACACAGAGAGCGGTGGCGAGCCTCAGTTGAACGCAACAATCCCATTGGTGGGCGCTGACACTGCACATGGCCTGGGTCACGATGGCACCTGGCAAACGATCGCTATCATTGATACCGGAGTGGATCGCACTCACCCGATGTTTTCGGGAAAGGCAGTCTCGGAGGCCTGCTATTCCAGCACAGCCTATTCCCCACAGGGCAATCTTTGCCGCGCCGGAAGCTACGGGTCAACCGGGACTGATACTGGCGGCGCCTGTACTTTGGAGCGCGATCCGTGCACAGCTCCCTATGTATGCGACAGCACAGAACTTCACTGTCATCCGGGACACGGCTCGCATGTCGCTGGCATCGCCGCCGGCAGCGCCGTATTCCCGGGTGGCGGCGTTCCATCTCTGAAGGGCGTGGCCCACGGTGCCAATGTGATCAGCCTGATGCCATTGAGCTTTGTCGAAAACGCCGCACTTTGCGGGTCGAGTGATGAATGCATCTATTATCTCGAAACTTCGGTCGCCGCCGCCCTGAACCGGGTCTACGCGCTTCGAACCACACACAACATCAGCGCGGTCAATTTGAGCTTGATGCTGTCCGGCTCGTCCAGCGATTACTCTGCCTCCACTTGCGACAGCAGCTGGCCTGCGATTCGCGATGCGGTCGCGTTGTTGCGCACTGCCGGCATCCAGGTGTATGCTGCGAGTGGCAATGCAGGAGGACAGGGCGGTTATGAAAACAAGATCGGTCCGCCAGCCTGCCTGAGTAAAGTGATCAGTGTGGCCGCGATCCATAGAACTGCTGATGTCTTTGCCTCGTATGCCAATGCCGCAGGAACTCTGGACCTCCTGGCACCGGGTGGTGACAGTGCACGGGACAATACAACGCCTACATGTCGCGATACGGGGACGCTGACTGACGGTATCTGGTCCGCCTACTTTCAAACCAACTGCGCGGACGACTACTTTCGCGATGCTGGCACATCCATGGCAACGCCACATGCTTCGGGCGCTCATGCCTTGTTGCGCTCGCGATATCCTCAGGCCAGCGAGACCGCCATCAGCGACTGGATGGTCGCCTCCGGCGTGCCGGTCGGTTTCTGGCAAGCGGGTGTCAATTACACCAAGCCCCGGATTGATCTGGCTGCCGCAATGACTCCTCCACCCGCGCCCGCCTCGGGTCCGGCGGCAGGCGTCGTCAACTGGCTGCTTTGTTTTGGCCATAACGAGGTGTCTTGGGATACGGTTCCAAGTTTGGTCAGTGAGTACCATTTGCAGGGCATGACGTCGAACTGGATGTACTATCGTGGGCCGTTGACCAACCAGCTTATTTATGTCAACCAGACCGAGAATCTCCGCGTGCGGGCCTGCAATACCGTCTCCTGCGGCCCTTGGACCGCAATAGGCCAGGCTACCCATCAACCCGTCTGTCACTGAGCCGCAGCATGTCATGAACACCAGAACCCGAACCTTGCTCTTGATCAGCCTACTATCAGCGATTGGCTGGTCAAGCAACCACTGCGTTGCCCAATCCGGCTCGCTACCGGATCAGCACTGGCATATCGAGGTCGAAGACCTGCGCCCCAATCCGGAAAACGGGCTGGTGATTGACTGGATTTATTTTGTCTTCCATGACGGCAACTTCAACCTCTACGACTTTGGCAAACCCGCCCCGGAAGGTCTGCGCTGGTTGGCCAATCACGGTTATCGTGATCGCCTGGTCGACCAGGCGTTCGAACAGTTGAACAACGAAGAATGGCAGTGGTGGTCAATCCGGACACCTTTTGCATCGATCAATGGAGACAATTCCTATGTCCCGGCACCGGGCCCATTTTTTGTGCCGGAAGGGCGTTATCTGACTTACTTCGCCCGCGTCTATCCCAGTGATGACGCCTTCGTTGGTAACGCCGACCCCAGGCGCTATGAGCTGATCGATGAAGACGGTAATTTTACCGGCCCGCTGATCATTGATGTCTATGGTTCCGATATCGTCGATGCCGGCACCAAACCTAACTTGGAAACCGACCTGATTGGCCTTGACCGCCATTTTTCCGACGAACGCGGCGATCCCTTTGAAGAACCGTTTACCACCGACCCGGTACTCCCGCATCCGGGCTTCAATGGCTCGTACGGCAACCCGGACGGGGAGCCCGTGCGGCTGATGGCCGGTGTCCAGACCTACTGTCAGGATTCCGGCACGGGCGGCACGTTCTGCCATGAGTACGACCCGGCGGCGATCGACTTCAGCCAGCCTGGCTATCCGCTGATGCGCCTCAGAATCAACCGGGTTGGCCCATTGTTCCATGGCGCCTGGTCCGGCACGTATTTCAATCCGGCGCTATCCGGCGAGGGTTTTTCCTTCGAGTTTTTCGACGACAATCCGCCCCGCGCACTGTTTTATTGGTACACCTATAAACCCGATGGCAGCGGCGAACCGATGTGGTTGCTTGGTGACGGCAGGCTGGATGAGTTTCAAGTCTTCAACTTCGACATTTATGAGTCCAGCGGCGGAAATATGGCTTCGATTTCCAACCCTCAGGAGGCCGGGCTTTCTCTTTGGGGCCGTGGGAGACTAGGACCGCGCCTTCCCTTTTCCAATCCTGCCTGCCGCCACTTTCGGCTATTTCTGACCCCTGAAGACGAGACGCTTGAGCTTGACTTGCCTTCGGGAGGAAATTTTGGCACCTACGTCTACCCGCTTGAAGCATTGACGCCACGCCTAACGGGTTTGGAAAAGTACTGCGGCAATACCTCCGGCGTGCACGTTTCCATAATTCCTTA
>SKKM01000041.1 GCA_007121485.1 Wenzhouxiangella sp.
ACGGTGCGCGAGGCCGTTGACGAGTGCCGCAGCCGGCGCGCGGCGGTGTTTTTGCATCTGCGCACCACGCGGTTGATGGGGCATGCCGGAACCGACTTCGAGATCGAGTATCGCAGTCCGGATGACTTGGCGGCCTGCGAAGCGCTGGACCCGCTGTTGCGCACGGCCGAGCAGGTGGTGGCGCGCGGGCTGATGAGTCCTGCGCGAATTCGTCGGCGCTACGAGGAACTGCGCCAGCGCTGCCTGGACGAGGCCGATCGGGCCGACGTTGAGCCGCGCCTGACCAGCCTGGGCGAGGTGGTCGCGCCGCTGGCCCCGCTGTCGCCGCCTGCGCTGCAGGCCGAGACCGGCAGGAGTGTCGACATGGCCGAGCGCCAGCGCGTGTTCGGCAGCCTGCCCGAAACCCAGCCGCCGCGGCATCTGGCGATCCAGATCAACCGGGCGTTGGCCGACCTGATGCTGAAATATCCCGAGACCCTGGTGTTCGGCGAGGACGTGGCGCGCAAGGGCGGCGTGTACACGGTCACCAAGGGCCTGTGGGAAAAGTTCGGCGCCGGCCGCGTGTTCAACACGCTGCTGGACGAAACCACCATCCTCGGCCTGGCCCAGGGTTATGCCGGCATGGGCTATCTGCCGATTCCGGAGATCCAGTACCTGGCCTATTTCCACAACGCCTGCGACCAGATCCGCGGCGAGGCCTGTTCGCTGCAGTTCTTTTCCAACGGGCAGTACCGCAATCCGATGATCGTGCGCATCGCCGGCCTGGGTTACCAGCGCGGCTTCGGCGGCCATTTTCACAACGACAATTCGATCGCCGCGCTGCGCGATATTCCGGGCCTGGTGATCGGCTGCCCCTCGCGCGGCGACGATGCGGCCATGATGCTCAGGACCATGGCGGCACTGGCCCGGGTCGACGGACGGGTGTGCGCCTTCCTCGAGCCGATTGCCTTGTACATGACCAAGGATCTGCTCGAGCCCGACGACGGCGCCTGGCTGTTTCCCTATCCCGCGCCCGACCAGGCCCTGGCGCCGTTCGAGGCGCGCGTTTATGACGACAGGGCCGAGGATCTGCTGATCATCACCTACGGTAACGGTGTGCCCATGGCCCTGCGCGCCGCGGCTGCCCTGGCGGCCGACGGCAAGGGCGTGCGCGTGCTCGACCTGCGCTGGCTCAAGCCCCTGGACGAGCAGGCCATCGTCGAGCATGCCCGGGCCTGCGCGGCGGTGGTGGTGTTCGATGAGGGCCGTCCGGACGGTGGTGTCGGCGAGGGCGTCATCACCCGCCTGGTCGAAGCCGGCCTGGGTGCGCGCCCCATGCGTCACGTGACCGGCGCCGACTGCTACATTCCCCTGGGCGACGCGGCCAATCTGGTACTGGCATCGGAGGCCGATTTGCTCAAGGCCTGCCGGGACGTGCTGGCTTGACTGTGCGGCGGGGCAGGGTTTAGACCATGCTGGACCTGGCCGTGCAGAACTTAAGCTCGCCGATCGTGCTGAGCTTCGTGCTCGGCCTGGTGGCTGCGGGCTTGCGCTCCGACCTGAGCATCCCCGAGGCCATGGCCAAGGGCATGTCCATTTACCTGCTGTTTGCCATCGGCTACAAGGGCGGAGTCGAAGTTGCCGCGGCCGGCTTCGAGTCGCGCCTGGCGCTGGCTCTGCTGGTCGGCATCCTGCTGTCGGCCGCTATTCCCTTCCTGGCTTTTTTCCTGTTGCGCATCATGACCCGGTTCAGCCGCGTCGACGCCGCGGCGGTGGCCGGCCACTATGGCTCGATTTCCATCGTCACCTTCGTCGCCGCCAGTTCGCTGCTGGAGTCCCAGGGCGTGGCCTTCGAGGGCTGGCTGGTCGCCGTGGCCGCGGCCATGGAAGCGCCCGCTATCGCCACCGCGTTGTGGTTGGCGAGGGGGCGGTCTTCCGCGCCAGGCAACGGCATGAGCAGTCCCGGCGTGCCCTGGCGCGAGGTCATGCTGAACGGCTCGATCGTCCTGCTGCTGGGCGCTTTCCTGATCGGCTGGATTACCGGTCCCGCCGGCCTGGCCGAGGTCGAAGGCTTCCTGATCGTGCCGTTCAAGGGGGTGCTGTGTCTGTTCCTGCTCGACATGGGCCTGGTCGCCGGCCGCAATCTGCTGCGCAGCCGTGCGGTCTTGAGTACCGGTCCGGTCCTGTTCGCGCTGTTGATGCCGCTGATCTCTGCCATGCTGGGACTGGGCGCCGGGCTGCTGCTTGGGCTGTCGGTGGGCGGCGTTGCCCTGCTGGCCACGCTGTCGGCTTCGGCCTCCTACATCGCCGTTCCGGCCGCCATGCGCGTCGCCCTGCCGGAAGCCGACCCGGCCGTGTATCTCACCCTGGCGCTGGGCGTGACGTTCCCGTTCAACCTGGCGTTTGGGATCTCGATCTACCTGCTTGCCGCACAAACTCTGGGAGGCTGACATGCAAACGCATCATGCGACCCGAATTGAAATCTTCATCGAACTGCCGGCCCTGAAGTCGCTGTCCCGGCAGTTGGATCGCAGCAGGGTAACCGGGTATTCCGTGTTGCCGGTATTGGGGGGGCAAGGCCGTTCCGGCCCCTGGACCCGGGACGGCGAGGTCAGCGCGGCAGGGGGCCTGGTCATGGTCGTGGCCGTGGTTGCCAGCGAACGGGCCGAGAGCGTTCTGGAGTCGGTGTTCGCGGTCGTTAAGCGGCATATCGGCCTGGTGTCGGTCAGCGATTGTAGGATCGTGCGGCCTGAGCGGGTTTGATGGTCATTTGTGGAGTCCTCACCTGATACGGGTAAAGCAGGCTCTTGCCAAGACGCCAAGACGCCAAGATCCAAAGAAAAGCCCAAAGGACTTGAGTCTCTGAGACTGCTCGGCGAATAGCAGGGTCTCCTGCAGTTGTTCCAGAAAGATTTTTCCTTTGCGACCTTAGCGTCTTGGCGTCTTGGCGAGAGGCTTTTTGAAGTTCGCGTTCCCCCAATAGGACTGCGCTTGGCTACTGATCATCAATCCGATAGGCCTCTGGATCAAAACGCCGCAGCAGCCAGCGGAAGGTGAAGGTAAACCGCGGCCACAGGGTGGGAATGCGCCCGCTTTCGGGATGCTGGTACCAGCTCGAACAGCCGCCTTGCCGCCAGACCGTTCG
>SKKM01000288.1 GCA_007121485.1 Wenzhouxiangella sp.
CTGTCGATCAAGGCCATGAGCCTGGTCTCCGGCGCCGGCCACGACCAGCGCGGCCACGGCCTGGCCTACACCGCCGGCGTGGTCTTGAGCTTTGCCGTGCTGGCCGGCGTGCTGCTGGCGATGCGCGCCGGCGGCGAGGCGCTGGGCTGGGGATTCCAGCTGCAGTCGCCCTGGTTTGTCGGCCTGCTGATTTATGTCTTTTTCGCCATGGGCCTGGCCTTGTCGGGCCTGTTCGAATTCGGCACCCGGATGATGGGTGTGGGCCAAAACCTGACCGAGCGCGGCGGCCTGAAAGGTTCGTTCTTCACCGGCGTGCTGGCCTGCGTGGTGGCCAGCCCGTGCACGGCGCCCTTCATGGGCACCGCCCTGGGCGTTGCCGTACTGCTGCCCTGGCCGCAGGCGATGAGCGTTTTCCTGGCGCTGGGCCTGGGGCTGGCCCTGCCCATGCTGGCCTTGAGCTGGTGGCCGGGCCTGGCCCAGCGCATGCCCAAGCCAGGACCCTGGATGGACACCTTCAAGCAGGCCATGGCCTTCCCGCTGTACCTGGCTGCGGTCTGGCTGCTGTGGGTGCTTGCGCGCCAGACCGATCCCAACGGGCTGGCCCTGGTCCTGACCGGCATGGTGGCGCTGGCCTTCGCCCTGTGGCTGGCCGGCAAGCGCAACAGGAGCGAGACCGCAGCCACCGCGCGCCACGTTGCGGTGGGCTTAAGTCTTGTGTTCGCCCTCGCCGCCCTGGGCTCGGCGGCGCGCTTCGAGGCCCAGCCATCGGTCAACGGCCTTGCCGGGGGCGCCTGGGAAACTTTCTCGCCCGAGCGCCTGGAGGAGTTGAACAACGATCCCGAGCAGGCGGTGCTGGTCAACATGACCGCCGACTGGTGCGTGACCTGCCTGGTCAATGAACGCGTGGCGCTGAATACCGACGCGGTGCGCCAGGCCATGGCCGATTATGGCGTCGTCTACCTCAAGGGCGACTGGACGCGCCGGGATCCGGTGATCACCGAGTACCTGGCGCGCTATGATCGCAACGGCGTGCCGCTGTACGTGCTCTATCCGCGCAACGGCGGCGAGCCGCGCGTCCTGCCGCAGATTCTCACCCCCGGCCTGGTCGTTCAGGCCATGGAAAATTTGTAGTTCCCGAACCGACGTGGTTCCCAAACCAAAAAGGAGCAACCCATGAAGTTTCGCCTGATCCCCGCCCTGATTCTCGCCCTGGCCCTGGCCGGCCCGGTGGCCGCCGCCCCCGAAATCGGCCAGCCCGCACCTGACTTCAGCGTGGTCGACACCCAGGGCCAGGTCCATTCCCTGTCCGACTTCGCCGGTCAGACCGTGATCCTGGAATGGACCAACCACGACTGTCCCTTCGTGGTCAAGCACTACGCCCCCGGCAACATGCAGATGCAGCAGCGCATCGCGCGCGAGGAACACGACGCGGTGTGGCTGACCATTATTTCCTCACGCGAAGGCGAGCAGGGCCATGTCAGCCCCGAGGAAGCCGACGAACTGACCGCCAGCCGCAACGCCTTCCCAACCGCGGTGCTGCTCGATGAGTCCGGTGACATGGGCCGCGCCTTCGATGCGCGCGTCACTCCGCACATGTACATCATCGACGCCGACGGCATCCTGGTCTACATGGGCGGCATCGACTCCAACCCCAGCGCCAACTCCGACGACATCCCCGGCGCCACCCAGTACGTGATGGTCGCGCTGGAGGAGATGGCCGCCGGCCTGCCGATCTCCAACCCGGTCACCCGCCCCTACGGCTGCACGATCAAATACTGATCGGGCCCACCCCGCCGGGCGGGGTAAAGCAGCGGTATAGTCGGGGTTTTCCAGGCAGGAAAACCCCGGCATGACCCAGCGCAAATCGGCCGCACCCGAAACGCAATGCATCCACGCCGGTGCCGGGGACTTCCCGGCATCGATGGGCCTCAACACCCCCATCGTCACCAGCTCGGCCTTTGACTACCGGGCTGACTTTGTCCGCTACCCGCGCTACCACAACACCCTGAACCATGACGTGGTGGCAGCCCGAATCGCCGCGCTGGAGGGGGGCGAGACCGCGCTGATCACAGCCAGCGGGATGGGCGCCTTGAGCGCCGTATTCCTGGGCCTGATGAAACCCGGCGAGCACGCCATCCTGCTCGACGGGCTGTACGGCGGGACCATGGACCTGGTCAACGGTCTGCTGGAACCGCTGGGCATGCGCTTCTCGATCTGGAACGGCGATCCGGACCACCTGGAAGCCCTGGTCACCGACCATACCCGCCTGATCCACGTCGAATCGCCGACCAATCCCCTGCTGGCCATTGTCGACCTGGCCACGGTGGCGCGCATTGCCCGCGCCCATGGGCTGATCAGCGTGATCGACAACACCTTTGCCTCGCCCATCCTGCAGCGGCCGATCGCGCTGGGCTTCGGCCTGGTGATGCACTCGGCCACCAAGTATCTGGGCGGCCACTCGGATCTGCTGAGCGGCGCACTGGTCGGCAGCCAGGCGCTGATTGATCAACTGCGGCCGACGGTGATTCGTTTAGGAGCCAGCCTGAACGGCCAGGACCTGGCCCTGCTGGAACGCTCGATCAAGACCCTGTCCTTGCGCGTGCGCCAGGCATCGGCCAACGCCGGCGAACTTGCCCGGCGACTTGACCAACACCCGATGATTGCCGAGGTGTACTACCCCGGCCTGCCCGACCATCCCGGTCACGAAATCGCCCGGTCCCAAATGGACGACTTCGGCGCCATGCTCAGTTTCCGCTTGGGTCCAGGCGTCGACCCGGAACCATTCCTTGACCGTCTGCAGCTGATCCAGCCGGCCATCAGCCTGGCCGGCGTCGAGTCGACCATCTGCCAGCCCGCCTTTACCAGCCATGCCAAGCTCAGCCCTGCCGGGCGGGTCAGGCTGGGCATTGATGAACGGCTGATGCGCTTTTCCGTCGGAGTCGAGGCGCTCGACGATCTGTGGGATGATCTGAATCAGGCACTCACTGCTTCCTGATTGCGAACGGCTCATGGCTCGTCGTCTGCCGCTGATCCTGCTGTTGCTGGTGCTGGGCTGGATGTTCTGGTTCAGCCCGACCCTGGCCGGCATCGCCTCCGGCGTA
>SKKM01000251.1 GCA_007121485.1 Wenzhouxiangella sp.
ACGGTCTGCATGTCGACATCAGCCTCCGTAGAGTCCGGATACGCGCATCACGCCGGCCACCATCACCCAGACGATGGTGATCGGGATGAACACCTTCCAGCCTAAGCGCATGATCTGGTCGTAGCGATAGCGCGGGAAGGTGGCGCGGAACCACAGATACAGAAAACAGAAGATGGCGGTCTTGGCCAGGAACCAGTGCACGCCGCCCTGACCCAGCCAGGTATCGCCAAGCACCGGCACGCCCTGGAACGGCGACAACCAGCCGCCCAGGAACAGCAGCGCGGCCAGGGCCGAGATCAGGATCATGTTGGCGTACTCGGCCAGAAAGAACACGGCAAAGGCCGAGCCCGAGTACTCCACGTGGAATCCAGCCACGATTTCCGATTCACCCTCGGCCACGTCGAACGGCGCGCGGTTGGTTTCGGCCACGCCGGATATGAAGTAGATCACGAACAGGGGCAGCAGCGGCAGCCAGAACCAGCTGAATATCCCGCCCGACTGCGCGTGCACGATGCCGCTCAGGTTCAGCGTGCCGGCCAGCACCACCACGCCGACCAGGGCAAAGCCCATGGCGATTTCGTAGCTCACCGTTTGCGCCGCGGATCGTAAACCGCCGAGCAGGGCGTACTTGGAGTTCGAGGCCCAACCGGCGATCAGAATGCCGTACACCCCCATCGAGGTCAGCGCCAGCACGAACAACAGGCCTGCGTCGATATCGGCCAGCACCAGCCAATCGTTGAACGGCACCACCGCCCAGGCCGTCAAGGCCGGGGCCAGCGCCAGCACCGGCGCCAACAGGAACAGGAAGCGGTTGGCATTGGTCGGAATGATGAGTTCCTTGAACAGCATCTTGAACAGGTCGGCGAAGGGCTGCAGCAGCCCCAGCGGGCCGACCCGGTTGGGACCGCGGCGGCCCTGCATGTAGCCGATCACCTTGCGCTCGAAGTAGGTGAAATAGGCCACGCCGATGGTGACCGGCAACACAATGGCCATGATCTTGGCCACGGTCCAGGCGAGAGTTGAAAGCTGTTCCAGCATGCTCAGATCGCCTCGATGTCCACGGCCTCATATGCGCCGTCCAGACCAGCCGTTTCCGGCCGCGCGGCCGGCAACCAGGCCGCACCCGGTGCAATGCGCTTATCCAGCACCAGGGGCAGCACCACCTCGGCCTCTCCCTGGCGGACCCGAACCTCGCTCGCCTCGGTCACGCCCAGCTCGGCTGCCGTACCCGGGTGCAGCCTGAGCTGCGGCGGGTCGGCGTGGGTGGTGGACTGCAGCGGCGGGGCTCGGCGCACCAGCACGTCGCCGCTGTAGATCGGCACGTCGCCGACGCGGGCCAGGCGCACGGTTTCGGACTCTGGCGCGAACGGGCGGTCGACGGCGCCGCTGGGCGGCGTCCCGGCCGCCTGCTGGGCATCAACGACTTCGCCCAGGCTGGTGAAGTCGAAGCCCTCCAGCCCCAGCAACTCGCCCAACCGGCGCAGAATCTTCCAGCCCTCGCGCGCCTCTGACGGCGGACGGATGGCAGCATTGAAGGCCTGCGAGCGGCCGTCGAGGTTGACGCTGGAGCCGTCGGTTTCCGCCAGGGCGGCCAGCGGCAGCAGCACGTCGGCCACCGCCAGGAGGGATTCATTGGCAAAGCTGCCCAGCGCGATGACCCGCTCGGCCGACTCGAAAGCCCGTCGTGCGGTGGCCGGCCGGGCAAGGTCCAGGTCCGGATCGATATCCACCAGCAGGTAGGTCCGGCGCGGCTGCTCCAGCATGGCCCGCGCGTTCAGTGCATCGGCGTCCGGTACCGCACCCGCCAGCCACGCGCCCTGGCTGTTGCCCGGTCCCGGCAGCACGCACAGCGACACGTTGACGGCGTCGGCCAGCCACTCCCCCACCGCCCGCAGCACGCCGGCGGCGGGATGGTTCAGCGCGCCGTCGCCGAGGACGATCAGGCCGCGTTCGGCATCGTTCAGGGCCTGGGCCACGCGGCGGCTGCCGGCGTCGACCTCGCGGGCAGAAATGAACTCGCCCAGCGCACCGTCGGCGACGCCGACACCCGTGATTTCCACGGCAGCCTTTGCAACCCGGGCCAGGGTCTCGGCCATGGCCTGCGGCGGCACGATCAGGCGTTCGCTCATGTCGAAGTGGAAATCGTAGGCGACCGGATTCAAGTCCATCATGCGCGCCGAATTCAGCCGCCAGGCCGTGCGCAGGCGGTGGCCGAGAATCGGCTGGTCGTGGCGAATGTTGCTGCCGACCAGGAACACGGCATCGGCCCTGGGCCAGTCCCGGCTGGCCAGGTCCATGTGCGCCTTGCCGGCTTGGGCATGACTGAAATCGTTCAGGCGCAGGCGGTGGTCGATATTGCCGCCGCCCAGTCCGCGCACCAGGCGGCTCAACAGGAAGTGCTCTTCGCTGGTCGCGCGCGGCGAGACCAGCACGCCGAACTGCTCTGCGCCGTGCTGATCCACGGTCTCGCGCAGCGCATTGGCGGTAGCCTCGAACGCGGTCTGCCAGTCGCAGTCATGCCACTGGCCGTCGACCTTGATCTTCGGATTTTTAAGGCGATCCGGCGCGTCCAGCCCGAAGTGCGAGTAGCGGTCGCGATCGGCCAGCCAGCACTCGTTGACCGCCTCGTTGTCGCGCGGCACGCTGCGCATGATCTTCCGGCCGCGCACGTGGAAGAACTGGTTGGAACCGACGCAGTCGTGGCCGGCCACGGCCGGACGGGCGCGCATTTCCCAGGGCCGGGCCGAAAAACGGAACGGCTTGTTGGTCAGCGCGCCAACCGGGCACAGGTCGATGATGTTGCCCGACAGCTCCGAATTGATGTTGCGCTCGACGAAGGTGGAAATTTCGGTCTTCTCGCCACGGCCGATGCCGCCCAGCTCTGAAGTTCCGGCGATCTCCTCGAGGAAGCGCACGCAGCGCGTGCAGTGGATGCAGCGCGTCATGTCGGTGGCCACCAGGGGCCCTAAGTTCTTGTCCTTGACCACGCGCTTGCGCTCGGTAAAGCGCGAGATGGAGCGGCCGTAGCCCATGGCCAGGTCCTGCAGCTCGCACTCGCCGCCCTGGTCGCAGATCG
>SKKM01000175.1 GCA_007121485.1 Wenzhouxiangella sp.
TGAGCGGGATTGGTTTCACCGAGTTGGTGCTGTTGGCCGTGATCGCCTTGCTGGTGGTCGGCCCGAAGCGCCTGCCTGAAATCGCCCGTACCGCCGGGCAGATGACCCGCACCGTGCGCGGCGCCTGGCAGAACATCAAGTCCGAGTTCCAGGCCGAACTGGACAACGAACACAACCGCAAGATCATGGAAGCGGCCGCCAAGACCCGCAAGGAGCTGGAGACCCCCTTCCGTCTGGACGAGGAGCCGAAGAAAGGTGACCGAAAAGACGGAGGATAGCCGCGAAATGACGCTGATCGATCACCTGCTGGAGCTGCGCACGCGCCTGCTCCGAGCGGTGATCGCCGTCGGCATCGTGGTAATTGCGCTGGCCCCGTTCGCGCGCCAGCTCTACGCCACCCTGGCCGAGCCCTTGATGCGGCATTTGCCGGAGGGCTCGAACATGATCGCCATCGACGTGGCCTCGCCGTTCTTCGCGCCGTTCAAGCTGGTCCTGCTCCTGGGTCTGTTGATCGCCATGCCGGCGGTCATCTATCAGGCCTGGGCGTTTGTGGCGCCGGGCCTGTACCGCCACGAGCAGCGCCTGGCCCGGCCCTTGCTGGTGGCCTCGGTGCTGCTGTTCTACGCCGGCTGCGCTTTCGCCTACTTCCTGGTCTTCCCGGTGGTCTTCTCGTTCTTCACCTCCATGGCCCCCGAGGGCGTGGCGGTGATGACCGACATCAGCCGATACCTGGACTTCGTGATGGCCCTGTTCATCGCCTTCGGCCTGGCCTTCCAGGTGCCGGTGGCCACCATCGTGCTGGTCGCCCTGGGTATTACCACGCCGGAGACCCTGGCCAAGGCGCGCGGCTACGTGGTGGTAGGGGCGTTTCTGGTGGCCATGCTGATCACGCCGCCGGACATGATTTCCCAGACCATGCTGGCGATCCCGGTGCTCGCGCTTTACGAGCTGGGCATCATCATGTCGAGGGTGATGCTCAAGCGCGGCAAGGAGGGCAAGGCGGCGGCCGGAGACGAGCGCTCCGACTGATCAGGTCAGGCCGGCGTAATCGCGGGCATCGTCAAGTTCAAGCGGCCTGGCCGTGCCCGGTATTCACAGCGGTACCGCCGGCCCGGCGTCGTCATCTTCCAGTCCCGGCGACCAGCCGAAAATCTGCGAAAAGGCCAGGTATTGCGCGCCGGCCATCAGGATCTGGAACAACATGATCGCCAGGAGCATCAGGATCTGGGTGATGAAGGCGCCCAGCGTACCCAGGGCCAGGGTCAGAAAGCTCGTGACCAGGATCAGAATGACGCCCAGGCCCATCGCGATGGCGAACAGGGCGACCAGGTAGCCGACAAAGGCGATCCAGTTGATCAACACCGCCTTGATGCTGACCATGAAGGCGCGCACGGCCGGCGCCCGGCCGAACATGACCAGGGCGACGGAAAAATACAGTCCGGCCAGCACCAGGCCCATGACCAGCATGGCCAGCAGCAGGCCGCCGCCGATCGACACCCCGCTCATGGCTTCGGCCATGGCCTCGGGCGATTCCTGGCTGAGCAGCGCCTGCAGCTGTTCCTGACCCATTTGACTGCCCAGCCAGCTGAACAGGATCAGCGCCGCGGTCATGGCGCCGCCGAGCATGAACAGACCCAGCAGCAGCAGGTTGTTGCGCCGCAGCGGGTCATGCCATCCGGCAAACAGGGTAGTTGGCGGCGGCACGCGCTGCTCGCCGAGGCGGTCGAAGGCCAGCAGCACGCCGGCCGTCAGCAGCGGGGTGATGATGACGATGAAGAACTGGCCGATCACGGGAATGAAGCTGATCAGGTTGACCAGCAGCCAGAGGGCGGCGATGCCGATCAGCGGGCGGATGCCGCTGCGCATCATCTCCGCGCTGGCCGGCAGCCAGCCCAAGCCCTGGCGGAAGCTGGCTCTGCGGATGTTGTAGGGCTGGCTCATGAGCTGTGTCGTGTCACTGCGGCTTGGGCGATGGCGGCCGAGGACCAGGCGGGCGCGGCGCCCAGCGCCTCCAGGATTTGCTCCGGCTCCCTGATGCTCTGCCACATCTGCAGATGGCTGCGGTTCATGAACCGCTCCTTGACGCTGTGGCGCAGGAAGTCCAGCAGCTGGTCGTAGTAGCCGTTGGTGTTGATCAGGATGATCGGCCCGAGAAACTGGCCCAGGCGTTTGAGGGTGATGGCTTCGAACAATTCCTCGAAGGTGCCGCAGCCGCCGGGCAGGGCGACGACCGCGCCGGAGCCTTCCAGCATGCGCGCCTTGCGGGTGCGCATGTCCTCGACGATCTCCAGCGAAGTCAGGCCCTGATGGCCGGCCTCGACGCGGGTCAGGAACTCCGGGATCACGCCGTGCACTTCGGCGCCGGCGGCCAGCGCGGCGTCGGCGACCGCGCCCATCAGCCCGTGTCCACCGCCGCCGTAGATAATGGACAGGCCCGCTTCGCCCAGGCTTCTGCCCAAACGTCGGGCGGCGTTGATATAGTCGGGCGCGAGGGCCTGACTGGACGCGGCGTAGACGGTGATGCGCTGCATCGACATGAGCTGATACAAGGACTGAAACCTGAGAATGACCGGCTATTGTAAACGCAGCCCGGGCGGGCTGCCCGGCCTCCAGCGCCTGCTGCTGTTGACCCTGATCCTCGGCCTGGCCGCCTGCGGCAGCGACCAGCCTGCGCTGGAACTGGCGCCCGGCCAGGAGGCGTACCTGCGCCACTGTGCTTCCTGTCACGGCAACCAGGGCGAGGGGCGGCCGCCCACCTTTCCGCCGCTGGCCGGTTCGGAATGGATGGGACTGCCGTCCGAGGCCCTGGCCCTGATCATCCTGCTCGGACTGCGCGGCGAAATCGAGGTGGCCGGCCGCACCTATCGCGGCTACATGCCGCCCATGCAGCACATCAGCGATGACGACATCGCCAAGCTGATCGGCTTTACCGAGCGGGAGTGGGCGGGCCGCGAGCCGCGCCTGAGCGGCGCCGACATCGCCGCGATCCGCGGCGCCTTCGACGGCCGCCGGCCGCCGCTGTATCGCAAGGAGGGCTTGCTGGAAGCCCTGGCGGAGTTGCCATGAA
>SKKM01000151.1 GCA_007121485.1 Wenzhouxiangella sp.
CGCAGCGGCTGGCCGTGTTGACCACCAGGATCACGTTTCCGGCGTAGGCCTCGCACAGGTTCTGCTCCTGGCTGCTGGCCAGGCGGCGATAGGAGAAATCCAGCAGGTTGTCGCAGACCGCGGCGGCGGCATCCTCGAACAGCAAGGCGAACGTCAGAACGGCGGCAAACAGCTTCCACTTCATGACCCAACTCCCGGAAATCGTCAAACCGATAATGTCGATGATGCGCCGACAACAGGCGGTGAAGAATGCCCGGCCGGACGGCCGGGACCGCGAAGCGAAGGCCTGCACGGACAGCCGCCGCAGATGCCGGGCAACGAATACATTGGGCATTTGTTTGCCGGTCCAATAAACTGGAGCCAGTGAGCCGAAACGGCGATCCGCAACAGGGAACTCATGAAAAACCGCGTGCTTCAACCAAGCCTGTCGGCGGGCGAGCGCAGCATCGTTGGCGTCGCAGCGTGTCTCGCGCTGTTGTACTGGCTCAGCCTGTGGGGACCCGACTACCCCGGTCACTGGCTGCTCAAGGCCAGCCCGATGCTGCTGGCCGCGGTCCTGCTCGCGCGCACCCTGTCCACGCGCTTCGCCTTTCCCATGGCGATCGGCTACCTGGCCGCCGCCGGCGGCGATATTTTCCTGGCGCTGGACCGGGACCAGTTCCTGATGCAGGCCCTGCTGTGCTTCCTGGTCACCCAGATCGCCTACGTTACGGCCTTTTCCGGCCAGACGCGGCCGCTGGCTGGTCGCTGGAAGTTCTGGCTGCCGGCCGTGATCTACGGCGCGCTGATGTACCTGATCATGCTGCCCGGCCTGGGCGGCTTCCTGCTGCCGGTGCTGGTTTACGTGACCGTCCTGGTCGCCATGGTCATCGCCGCCAGCCTGGTCGAGCGCAAGCCGGGACTGCTGCTGGCCGGCGCCGCGCTGTTTCTGATCGCCGACTCGCTGATCGGGCTCAACCGCTTCGTGACGTCGCTGACGGTTGCCGAGCCGATCATCGTGGCGATCTATACCAGCGGGCAGCTGATGATCCTGGTCGGCGCCCTCAGGGCCTTGCCGCGACAGCCGGCGGCCAGGCTCAGAGCGACCTGAGAATCTCCATGCCTTCCTCGATCAGGGCTTCGGCCTTGTCCAGCACGCGGGCCGCCTCGTTCCAGTTGTGGAAGCCGTTGCTGTTTTCGACCCAGATGAAGTCCCAGTAGAACTGGGCCTCGCGGTGAATCTGCTGCAGGCGGCCCAGGGTCGCCTCGTCGATGCCGTTGCTGCGCGCCCTGGCCACATCCTGGATGTAATCCGCCAGGTCCCAGCCGATCCGGTTCTGCCGGTGGTAGGTGCGGCCCTGGATGCCCTCGGCATTCACCCGGGTGATCTCCGGGCTCCAGTCGGAGTGACAGCCCATGCAGGACTTCTCGACGTGAGTCAGCGGGCTGGTCCACTGGTGCTCGGTGTATTTCTCGCCGTTGCCCGCGGTGGCCTTGGGCATGTGGCAGTCGGTGCACTGCAGGCCCAGCTGCGAGTGGATATTGACCTCCTGGCCCTCGTGATACAGCTCGTATTCCGGGTGCTGGATCTTGGCGATCAGGGCGCCGGTTTGCGGATGAACCCACTCGTCGGAGCGACGCGCGGCATCGTAGTGTTCCAACTGGGCCTCCACGGTCAGGCCGGTGGTCCAGGGCAGGACGATCTTGCGCGTTTCAGCATGGAAGTGGTAGTTGGTGTGGCACTGGGCGCAGACCAGGTCGGTCTGGCCCTCCGGCTGGATGTTGGCGAAAGTCCCGTGGGCGATGCCCTCATCGAGCCAGTCGCGGGCGTGGCGCAGGCTGGCGTCGGCCGGCGAATGGCAGTCTGCGCAGCCGATGGTGTTCTTGCCGACCACTTCGGCGAACGACATCTGGAACCAGTTGTCGCCGTGGACGGCATTGAGCTTGACCACGTCGGTGGACTTGCAGCCCAGGCAGGAGGCCGGGCGCGTGTCCCAGTCCGGCAGGCGCTCGGTGTCGATGACGTCGGTCAGAGCGTAAATGTGTCCGCGCGAGCGGTAGTAGCCCTTGGAAAACGGGAAACCGTCATACGCGACCTTGAGGAACGGGTACAGCTCCAGGTAGTCGATCTTCTGGATTTCCAGGCTCAGTGCTTCGGCCTTGCCACCGCCGCCGAAAGTCGTCTCGCGCATTTCTCCGGTGGCCATCCAGCCCGCGTACTGGTGCGGGAAGAAACGCTTCCAGTTCTGGGAGACCACGGCCTCGTCGAGCGAATCGAAACCGCTGAACTGCGGCCGCTCGCCGCTACCGGCGCTACCGGCGCTACCCGATCCCGCCACCGTGGCGCTGATCGCCAGGCACAGGACCACCAGCATCACAACGAAAAGCTTTTCCCTGCGCATTGACCTTCCTCTCATCACTCCAACCGAAAAGCCGCGAAAAGTTCGGGCCCGCCGGCAGGCGCCATGTCGGGGTCATGCGGATCGGCTGCCTGCCTGCAGACAGGCTACCTAAGTTGTGAAGAAAATGTCAATGGCAGGGAGCCTGTGCGCCCTCTAGCAGCGGTGCCGGATCCTGCCATGCCTCGCCCCTCAGCGGATCAGGAATCGGGATAGGGGTGCGCCACGCCAACGTGGCAATCCACGCAGGTCTGACGATCGGCAGGATCGCGATTGGCGTTGAAGCGATGGACATTGATCGCCATCCGGCTCATGCTGTCGGGCGGTGGATCATCGTAAATCCGGCGATGACAGTCGGCGCAGGGCTTGGAGTCGATCGAGCGCAGGTAATTCCGGGCCAGTTCCGCCCATTCCAGGCGATGTTCTTCCAGGTGCTCCTGGGTATTGAATCCCGGTGTGGTGATGAAGCGCCAAAGGTCCGGCGAAACCGCGATCTTCTTGCGCAGGTAGGCGAAGGACTCATTAGGCAGGTGGCAATCGCGGCAATGCACTTGAATGCCGCCGGCATTGTTGCCGTGGGGAGACTCCCTCACCTCATCCAGCAGCGAATGATTGCTGTGGCAGGTCATGCAGAATGCGTCGGTGCTGGTCGCGTGCAGCGTCACCTGGCCGGTCCAGAAGGCGA
>SKKM01000125.1 GCA_007121485.1 Wenzhouxiangella sp.
CAGCAATACCATTTCGTCGACCGCGACAGTTTCCGCCGCGGTATCGAGGCGGGCCGCTACCTGGAACATGCCGAGGTCTTCGGCAACCTGTACGGGACGGCGCGCGATCACGTGCAGGACCTGTGGGACCAGGGCCGCGACGTGCTGCTGGAGATCGACGTGCAGGGGGCTGAGCAGGTCATCGAGCACTATCCCGACGCCTGCACGATCTTCATCCTGCCGCCGTCCATGGCCACGCTGGCCCGGCGCCTGGTCAATCGAAACTCCGATGCGCCGGAGGTCATCCGCCGTCGGCTCGGCGAAGCGCGCCGCGAGATCGCCGCCTGCGGCAACTTTTGCTGGCTGGTCGTCAACGACGATTTCGACTGCGCGGTCAAGGAGCTGGTCGCCATCGTTTCGGCCTGGCCGCTGCGCCGGCACCGCCAGGCACAGCGGGTGCGACAGCTATTGGATGAATCGCCGCCAGACCTTACAATAGACGGCTGTTCTGAATAAAGAGTCCATTCATGGCACGAGTAACCGTAGAAGACTGCATCGAGGCGGTACCCAATCGTTTCGAGCTGGTCGTGACCGCCGCCCAGCGCGCGCGCCAGATCGCCAACGGCGCTGACCCGCTGGTCGAGGAAGCCTCCGACAAGCCGACCGTGATCGCCCTGCGCGAGATCGCCGACGGCGTCGTCAACGATGACAACATCCGCGAGCTGCAGGCCGACCTGGACGCGCGCCTGGCCGCCATCCAGGCCGAGGTGCCGCCGCCGCCGCCCGACGAGGACGACTGAAGGCCGCCCGTCGCGCGCTTTCCATGCTGCCGGGTCCGGTCCGTGACTTAAGAGATCTGCTCAACACCTATCTGGAGCCCGAGCAGGTCGCCCTGGTGCTGCGCGCCTACGAGACCGGCGCCGAGGCGCACGAGGGCCAGACCCGCCACTCCGGCGAACCCTACATCCTGCATCCCGTAGCCGTCGCGCGCATCCTGGCCGGGATGCGCATGGATCACCAGACGGTGGCCGCGGCCATCCTGCACGACACCATCGAGGACACGCCGGTCGAGCACGCCGACCTGGCGCGCGATTTCGGCGCCGATGTGGCCAAGCTGGTCGAAGGCGTCACCAAGCTCGACAAGATGAAGTTCCGCACCCGGCTCGAGGCCGATGCGGAGAGCTTCCGCAAGCTGCTGCTGGCGATGAGCCGCGACCTGCGCGTGATCTTCATCAAGCTGGCCGACCGGCTGCACAACATGCGCACGATCGGCGCGATGTCCGCCGACTCGCGCCGGCGCATTTCGCGCGAAACCCTGCAGATCTACGCGCCCATCGCCGAGCGTCTGGGCATGAACGCGCTGAAAGAGGACCTGGAAGAGCTGGGGTTTGCCAACCTGTATCCGAACCGGCACCGGGTCATCGTCCGGCGCGTGGCCAAGCTGGCCGGCAACCGCCAGGAAGTGATCGATACGATCACCCGCGACCTGAAGAAACGCCTGGGCGAGGCCGGTATTCCCTGCCGCATCGAGGGCCGCACCAAGACGCCCTACAGCATCTACTGCAAGATGCGCGACAAGAACGTGCCCTACGAGCGGGTCATGGACGTCTACGCGTTTCGCATCGTCACCCACTCCGAGCCGCACTGCTACCAGGCCTTGGGCGTGGCCCATGCCCTGTACAAGCCCAAGCCCGGCAGCTTCAAGGACTACATCGCCCTGCCCAAGGCCAACGGCTACCAGTCGCTGCACACGATTCTGAATTCGCCGTTCGGCGTGCCGGTGGAAATCCAGATCCGCACCGAGGAGATGGACCTGGTCGCCGAAAAGGGCGCGGCCGCGCACTGGCTGTACAAGGCCGCGCCGGACCGCTCGACCGCGGTGCGCGCGCGCGAGTGGCTGCTCAAGCTGGTCGAGACCCAGTCGCGCGCTTCCGACTCCGGCGAGTTCATGGACACGGCCAAGGCCGAGCTGTTCCCGGACGAGATCTTCGTGTTCACGCCGCGCGGCAAGATCATCGACTTGAAGGCGGATTCCTGCGCGCTGGATTTCGCCTACGCGATTCACACCGACGTCGGCAACCAGGCAGTGGTGGCACGGATCGACGGACAGGCCATGCCGCTGAACACCCGGCTGGAGAACGGCCAGACGGTGGAGATCATCACCCGCGAGGGCGCCACGCCGCAGCCGGAATGGCTGGAGTTCGTGGTGACCTCGCGAGCGCGCACCAAGATTCGCGGCCACATGAAAAATCTCGAGCAGGCCGACTCGGTCGCCATCGGCGATCGCCTGCTCGACCAGGCCCTGGGTCGGCGCGGCTATTCGCTGGAAACCATTTCCCAGCGCCGTCTCGAGCGCTATCTCAAACGGTCGGGACTGGAGCGGCTGGAGGATCTGCTGGTCCGCATCGCCCGCGGTGACCTGCTGGCCCAGGCGGTCGCCGGCAAGCTGCTGCCGATCACCGAAAGCCTGCGCCGACGCGGTGACGACGGCGAATCGGCCAGCCTGAGCATCGGCGGCGACGAGGGCAGCGCGGTGATCTATGCGAACTGCTGCCACCCGATACCCGGCGACCCGGTCATGGGTTACCTGTCGCCGGGCAAGGGCGTGGTCATCCACCGCCAGCGCTGCCCCAATGTCCCGGGCCTGCAGAAGAACAACCCCGATCGTTGCCTGGAAGTGACCTGGGAGCCCCTGATCCACGGCCACTTCTCGGTCGCGCTGAACCTCATCACGGTCAACGGCCCGGGCGTTCTGGCCTCGATCTCGGCCACCCTGGGCCAGATCGGCGCCAACATCGAGCAGGTCGAGCAAAGCCACTCGACCCGTGATACCGCCGCCTTGCGCTTCGTGCTCAGCGTCACCGGCCGCGACCAGCTGGCCCGCGTCATGCGGCGGCTGCGGCGCAATCCGAACGTCATGCGGATCGGGCGAGAACTGGGCTGAGCATGATCCGAACCGAGAAGAAAATGATGTCTCCACACACCACGCGCCGCACCAAGATCGTCGCCACCCTGGGCCCGGCCACCGACGATCCCGAGGTGCTGGAACGTCTGCTGGCGGCTGGCTGCGACATGGTGCGG
>SKKM01000188.1 GCA_007121485.1 Wenzhouxiangella sp.
CACGAAGGTGAACAGGATGGCCAGCGGAATCGACAGACCGATGACGAAACTCTTGCGCAGCGAGCCCAGGAAGGCCAGCACCACCAGCATGGCCAGGACCGCGCCGAGGATGGCCGCGGTCGAGACCGCCTGCACCGACCCGCGCACGAAGTAGGCCCCGTCCCTTGTCGCCTGCCACTGGATGTCCGGCGGGATGAAACCGGAGCTGTCGAGCTGGGCCATGCGCCGGTTGACCGCATCGACCACCGCCACGACGTTGGCCTCAGGCAGCTTGAAGATCGACAGCTGGGTCGACGGCACGCCGTCCAGGCGCACGAACAGGCGCTGCTCGCGGTAGCCGTCGCTGACCGTGGCGACTTCGCTCAAACGGATGCGCCGCGGGCTGCCGGGCACACTGAGCAGGATGTTTTCGATTTCCTCCGGCGTCGCGAAGCGGCCGTCGGTGCGCGCCATGACGTCGAACTGCGGCGAGGTGATGTTGCCGGCCGCCACGTTGACGTTTTCCTGCGCCAGCTGGTCGGCCACATTGCGCAGGCTCAGGCCATAGGAGCGCAGCCGGTCCTGGTCCAGCACCACCTCGATTTCGCGCACCTGGCCGCCGGCCGCCTCGACCGCGGCCACGCCTTCGATGGACTGCAGCTGCGGGACCAGGCGCTGCTCGACCCAGTCGCGCACGTCGCGCGGCGGGCGCACGGGTGAGGAGAATCCGGCCCGCCAGATCGACCATTCGCCCGGATCCCACTTGCGCAGGCGCGGCGGCTCGATATCGGCCGGCAGGCGCTGACGCGCGGTCTCGAGCTGCCGGGCCGCGTTCTGCATGGCCACGTCGAGGTCGACGCCATGTTCGAAGATCAGGTTGACGTTGGTCCGCCCTTCCGAGGCCCGGCTGGAGATCCGGCTCAGGTTTTCGACCGAGGACAGGGATCGTTCAAGGACGCGTGTGACCTGCTCTTCCATCACCTCCGGCGCCACGCCGGGGTAGTTGACAGTGACCCGGACCAGCGGGAATTCGACTTCCGGCAGCAAGTTGACCGGCAGGCGGTCGACGAAAAACAGGCCGAGCACGAGAACGACCGAAGCGATCGCCAGGGTACCGACCGGGCGGCGGATCGAGGCATGGGTGAGGCCGCTGTAGTAGCGCGTGCCGCGGGCCGGGTCGTTCTGGTAATGGTGCTCGGACATGGCGTTTCGATTCCTCAGCTCAGCAGATCGACCACGCGCACGCGGTCACCGGCCGTCATCTCCATCGGGTTGGCCGAAATCACCCGGTCGCCGGGCTCCAGGCCCGACAGGACTTCGCGCCAGGCGCCGCGAATCACGCCCGGCTCGATTACCCGGCGCTCCAGGCGATCCTGGCCGTTGACCACCATGACGAAGAATTCGCCGTCCGATTCGGCCACCGCGCCGGCCGGCACCGCCAGCGCGTTTTCGCGCCGCTCGACCAGCAGCCGGGCGCGGGCCAGGAAGCCCGGCCGCACTCCTTTGGCCAGCGCATCGGGCAGCTCCACTTCCACGGTAATCAGGCGCGAATCGATCTCAGCCGCCGGAAAAATGCGCCGGATCAGGCCGGCCAGCTGTTCCGCCTGCGCCACCGCGTCGATGTTCACAACAACCGGATCGCCGACGCGCAGGTTGCCGACATCCAGCTCCGAAACCCCCAGGCGCACTACCAAAGAGGACAGATCGGCGATTGAAAACAGGGGGGCATGGCGAGCGATGGCCTCGCCAGGCTCGATATAGCGCGCCACCACAGTGCCGCCGATGCTGGAGCGCACGGTGCCGAACTCGACCCGGGTTTCCCACAGCTCGACTTCGGTCTCGGCGACCGACAGCTCGGCCCGCGCTGCCTCGTAGCTGGCCAGGTCGATATAGTTGCGCTCGCGCAGTTGCTCGAGGCGCTCGAAGGTGGCTCGGCGCTCCTGCAGTCGCGCCCGCGCGCGCGCCAGTTCGGCCTGCTGTTCACGCACGTCGATGCGGGCCAGGATTTGGTCGGCGCTGACCGCATCGCCTTCCTCGACCAACACCTCGGTCAAGACCCCTTCGGTGCGCGCGGCCAGGCGGATGGTGCGCATGGGCTCGACGGCGTTGGAGACCGTGATCACCCGCGACAAATCCCGCGGCTGGATTTCCAGCGCCTGCACCGGCATGGGACGCGCTTCGCGCTGGCCGCCGGGCGCCTGCTCCGCAGTGTCGGCACAGGCGGACAGCAGGAACAGGGCGGCAAGCAGTGACAAAGGTGCGCGTCTGGACACGGCAGATTCGATGGCTGGATGGGTCAAACGTTCAATGATACCCAGACCCCCGCCAGCAGGAATGAATCCTTTCCGGCGCGATTCAGCGCGGCAGGTGTTCTCCCAGGAAGGACGCCAGACCCTCGCGGTAGCTTTGCTCGGACAGCAGAAAGCCGGTGTTGTGAGAGCCGCGAAGCTCCAGCAGGGCGCGCGGTTGCGGTGCTGAGTCCAGCAGGGCCTGACCGTGGCTGAACGGCACGATTTCATCGTCCGGACTGTGCACGATCAGCGTCGGCTGGTCGCTGCGCGCCACTGCCTCGCGCGCGTCGAACTGCAGCCGCGCCAGAAGCCGCACCGGCAACCACCAGTAGATTTCGGCGGCGATGTCGGGAACCGACGTGAAGGTCGATTCCAGGATCAGCGCCCCCGGCGTCTTGCGGGCGGCCAGTTCGGCGGCCACGGCGCCGCCCAGGGACCGGCCGAACAGCACGATCCGCTCCGGCTCGACGCCGGCGTCATCAAGCAGCCAGTTCCAGGCCGCTTCGGCGTCCAGATAAAGCCCCGGCTCGGTCGGACGGCCGCTGCTCTGGCCATAGCCACGGTAGTCGTACATCAGGACGCTCAGGCCCAGCGCATGGAAAATCCTCAGGCTGTCGAGACGATGAGAAATGTTGCCGGCGTTGCCGTGGCTGAAGTGCAGCACGGCGAGCGGATCGGGATGGGGCACCCACCAGGCATGCAGTCGTTCGCCGTCCTCGGTGTCGAGCCAGACCTCACGGTAATCAAGACCGATCTCGGCCGGGGTCGCCGCCAGTTCGCGTCC
>SKKM01000260.1 GCA_007121485.1 Wenzhouxiangella sp.
AGTACAGGCCGCGCACGTACTCGCGCCAGCCGATGATCTGGCGGATGAAGCCTTCGACCGCGTTGAGCGGCGCATGGCCGTCGCGCCAGGCCTGCTCGGCCGCCTGGCAGACCTCCAGCGGTGAGAGCAGGCCCAGGTTCAGGCTGCTCGAGAGGCGGCTGTGGAACAGGTAGTCCTCGCCGTCGGGCAAGGCGTCCTGGAAATCGCCGAACCAGGGCACGGCGCTCTTGATGAAGTGGCTCAGCGCGCGCCGCGCCTGGGCCGGGGTCACGGGATAATCAAACCCATCCAGCTCGCCGAAATATTTCAGCTCCTTGCCGACCAGCTCCAGCACTTCGCGGGTGGTCTCGTCGCTCGAGAAACGCATCGGGCTGGCGGCAGGCGGCTCGCCGTTCCAGCGCTTGCGGTTGTCGGCGTCGTAGTTCCACTCGCCGCCGACCGGCTTGTCGCCGTCCATGAGCAGGCCCGTGCGGCGGCGCATGTCGCGGTAGAAGAACTCCATGCGCAGCTGCTTGCGGCCCTCGGCCCAGCGCTCGAAATCCTCCAGCGGATTCAGGAAGCGACTGTCAGGCAGAACGGTCACGGCGATGCCCAGCTGCTTTTCCCAGCCTCGAACCTGCTCCAGCACGCGCCACTCGCCCGGCCAGCTGAGCACGATCTCGTCGATGTCGTGCCGCTGGCAGACTGCGCTGACCAGGTCGCTGAAGCTCCGAACCTCGCTGCCGGTATCCAGCCGGTGGTAATCGACCTGCCAGCCTGCATCCGCCAGTTCGGCGGCGAAATGGCGCATGGCGGCAAAGATCAGGGCGATTTTCTGCCCGTGGTGCGGGACATAGCTGGCCTCGTCGACCAATTCACCCATCAACAAGCGGTCCTGATCCGGATCGAGCTGCTCGAGCAAGGCGTGGTCGCGGTTGAGCTGGTCGCCGAAGATCAGTCCGAGTCGGGCCATGGTCTGTGCCGGTATGCAAGAGCGGAGCGGCAGCTTAGCAAAGCGAGTGCAGGAAAAAGTGCACTGCCCTGACGTGGTTTTTGATCACGGTCAAATTACCGCCGCGAGCGAAGAGTAAGCTGCTTCTAATACCTTTCAACAATTCTTCGGAGAGGAGAGAGTCAGATGCTACGCACAGTTGCAACCCTTGGTATTGCCACCCTGTTTTCTGCCAACGTCATGGCGGCCGGAGCCGGGGACTGGCTGGTTCGAGTCGGCCTGGGCCATGTCAATCCGGACACCTCCAGCAACAACCTGTTCGTTGGCGGCGACGAGCTGGTCGGAGCCCAGATCGACGTCGGCAGCAACACCCGTCCGATCTTCAACATCACCTACCTCATGACCGATCACATCGGCGTCGAACTCCTGGCCGCCTGGCCTTTCGATCACGACATCGACGGCGACGGCATTCTGGCGCCGGCCGGCAAGCTTGGCGACACCAAGCACCTGCCCCCGACCCTGAGCCTGCAGTACCACATGATGCCGGGCGCGGCCTTCCGGCCGTACGTCGGTGTGGGCCTGAACTACACCAACTTCTTCAGCACCGGCACGACCCAGGCGCTCGAAGATGCGCTGGGCGGTCCGTCGAGCATGTCGATCAGTGACTCCTGGGGCCTGGCGCTGCAGCTGGGCGCGGACTTCGACATCACCGAGACGCTGTTCCTGAACTTCGACCTGCGCTGGATTCAGATCGAGGCGGACGCCACGATCCGTACGCAGACGGCTGCCGGTGAGGTCCGCAGCCGGATCAGTGCCGATATCGACCCCTGGGTGATCAGCGCCGCTGTCGGCTTCCGTTTCTAGGTTCCAGCACAGTCTCCAAATGCGCCTCTGGCCGTGTCCCGCGTGGCGGGCACGGCCTTTTTTATGCGCGCTTGAATCGGGTATAAACTGGGCCGCATGGGACCCGCTACCCACTACCTGAACATTTCGCGCCCCTTCCTCATGTACCGGGGCGGTGAGCTGCCCGAGATCCGGATCGCCTGGGAATCCTGGGGCAAGCTCAACGAGGCCGCCGACAACACCGTGCTGGTATTCACCGGCCTGTCGCCCGGCGCGCACGCCGCATCCTCGGCCGAGGATCCGGAGCCAGGCTGGTGGGAAAAGATGATCGGACCCGGACGCCCGATCGATACCGACCGATTCTTCGTCCTGTGCATCAACTCACTCGGCTCCTGCATGGGATCGACCGGCCCGGCCAGCATCAACCCGGCGACCGGAAAGCCGTGGCGGCTCAGTTTTCCGGAACTGGCGATCGAGGACATCGCCCGCGCCGCCCGCCTGGTACTGGAGCATCTCGATATCCAGCGGCTGCACGCCGTCATCGGCCCGTCCATGGGCGGGTTCACGGCGCTGGCCTGGCTGAAGCAGTTTCCCGGCACCACTTCCAGGGTGGCGCTGATTTCGTCGGCCTGCTCGGCCACGCCGTTCGCCATCGCCATCCGCTCGCTGCAGCGCGAGGCGATCGTCACCGACCGCAACTTCCGCAACGGCGCCTACACCGAAGACGACTGGCCCGAGGTCGGCATGCGCCTGGCGCGCAAGCTCGGCATGATCACGTACCGCTCGGCCGGGGAGTGGCAACGGCGCTTCGGCCGCAGCCGCCAGGACTACTTTCCGGCCACCCTGTTCGGCATGCGCTTCGAGGTCGAGTCCTACCTGGAAACCCATGCACGCAAGTTCGTCGGCCAGTTCGATCCCTGCAGCTATCTCTACCTGTCCCGGGCCATGGACATGTTCGACGCCTGCGACAGCGACGAGACCCTGAAAGGACTGTTCCGCCGCAGCTTCACCGGCCATGCGCTGGTGCTGGGCGTGGACAGCGACATCCTTTTTCCGCTGCACCAGCAGCGCGACCTGGCCGGCGCGCTCGAGGCCAGCGGCTCCGAGGTCAGCTTTCATGCCCTGCCCTCGGTGCAGGGACACGATGCATTTTTGGTAGACTTCGACTCGTTCGGACCACCGATCAGGGAGTGGCTGGGATGACGCTGGAATTCGCCGGCAAGAACATTCTCCTCGAGGAAATCGACCAGGCCGTCAGCGCC
>SKKM01000196.1 GCA_007121485.1 Wenzhouxiangella sp.
CCGAAACCATGGTGCGCGAGCAGCGCATCAACGCCGAGTGGGCGCTGGTGCGGCAGACCGAGATCCTGCAGGCCGAGTTCAAGCGCATGACCGACGACTACCTGTCGCTGCGCCGCGAAGATCTGGAGCAGGCCGTCAGCCTGGTCCAGCGCGAACTGGCCGATCAGCCGGCCGCGCTGATCGGCAGCCAGGTGCCGCACGAGCTGGCCAACACCGTCCTGGTCGCCGACGAGCTGGGCCCGGCGGAAATGACCGTACTGTCGCAGCGCAAGGTGGCCGGGCTGATCACCGAACACGGCGGCCCGTGGTCGCACTCGGCCATCCTCGCCCGCAGCCTGGAAATCCCCATGCTGGTCGGAGTGCCGCACGCGCTCGAGTTGCTGGGCGAAGACGAGACGGTCATTCTCGATGGCCACTACGGCGCGGTGCTGGCCAACCCGGATGAAGGACTGCTGGGCCACTATCGCGACAAGCGCGAGGCCTGGCAGCGCCGCCAGCTTGATCTGCGCCGCTACCTGGGGCGGCCGTCCCGAACCCTGGACGAGCAGCCGTTCACCCTGCTGGGCAACGCCGAGCTGGCGCCGGAGTTCGAGCGCTGTCGCGATGTCGGCGTCGAGGGCATCGGGCTGATGCGGACCGAGTATCTGTACCTCGGCGAGTCTCTGCCCGACGAGGACAGCCAGTACCGCGCCTACCGGGCGGGCGTGGAACGCATGCAGGGCCGGCCCATCACAATCCGCACCCTGGACGTCGGGGGCGACAAGCTGCCGGCCGAGCTGGCCTTCACCCGGGGACCGAACCCGGCCCTGGGACTGCGCGGGATTCGCCTGTCGCTGGCCATGGGCGAACTGTTCCGGCAGCAGCTGCGCGCCATCCTGCGCGCGTCCGTCCACGGGCCTGTGGAAATCCTGCTGCCCATGCTGACCAGCCGCGAGGAAATCCGCCTGGCAAAGGCGGCGGTCGTGCGCTGCCGCGAGGAGCTGCGCGGCGAAGGCGTGCACGTGGATCCGGAACTGCCGATCGGCGGCATGATCGAAACCCCGGCCGCAGCACTCATCGCCGAGGAACTGGCCGAGGAACTCGATTTCTTCTCCATCGGCACCAACGACCTGATCCAGTACCTGCTGGCGATCGACCGCTCGGACGAGCTGGTCAATTACCTGTACGACCCCGCCCACCCGGCCATTCTCAGGCTGCTGCAACGCATCAAGGACGCCGCACAGCGCAAGAACATCAGCGTGACCGTGTGCGGCGAGATGGCCGGCAACGAGCGCACCGCGCGCCTGCTGCTCGGCCTCGGCCTGAACCGCCTGAGCATGCCGCCGGCGGTCCTGCCCGCGGTCAAGCGCTCGCTGGTCGAGGCCGATGCCGGGCGTTGCCGACGCCTGGTGGACCAGCACCTGGCTGGTAATCCCGTCCATGCCGGCGGTTTGGGCCTGCTGGACACCCTGAACGCCGCCGGCACGGCCGGCTGACCCCCTTGAACATCCTCTACCTGCAAGAGGACGGACCGCTGGTCGGCGACCAGGCCGCCAGCGGCAACCAGATTCGGGCGGCGCGGCTGAGCCAGGCCCTGAGCGCGGGCGGCCATCGCATCGAGGCGGCCGCGCGCCTTCAGCCGGGCGGATTCAGCCGGGCCGGCGACATCGAAGCGCTGATCGATCGACACCGGCCGCAAGTCCTGCTGTGCGGCTACTGGAAACAGCTGGAATGGCTTGAGCGGCAGCCCGACATTCCGGTGGTGGTCGACTGCTATGCGCCGCGGCCGCTCGAGCAACTCATGGCCGACCCGGCAACGGCCGACCTGTTCCTCCGGCGCTATCTCAAGGCCCTGGAGCGCGCCGATCTCATGCTGGTCGGCAACGACCGCCAAAGGCGACTGCTCAGCGGCTGGCTGCTGGGGCTGGGTGTGGGCTTCGAGCACGGCGGTCCGGTGCTGGAGCTGCCGTATGCGCCAGAGACACGTGAACGACCGCCTCGCAGCGGCACCGGCGCACTGATCGCGGTTGGCGGCGGCCAGGCCTGGCCGTGGCGCGATGCCCGGCGCTGGCTGGCCGCGCTGGATGACCCGCGGCTCAAGGGTCGGGTGGAACTGCACGTTTTCGGTGAATCGGAAAGCGCGCCGAACATTGCCCACAGTCACCCGCTGCTGGGCTGGCAGGCCTGGCAGGACTTCCTGCTCCACAATGCCGATGTGAGCCTGGAACTGTCCGACTACAACCTGGAGCGCGAGCACGCCCAGCCCTTTCGCGTGCTCGACTGCCTGGCCGCCGGGGTGCCCGTGCTGGTCAATCCCTGGCTGCCGCTGGCGCGCGACATCCAGGTCTACGGCGCCGGCTGGATCATCGAGCATCCCGCACAGGCCGCGGAAGTGCTGGCCGCTTTGGCCGAACAACCGGCAGCCGTGGCCGCGGCCTCGAAGAATGCCCGGCGGCTGATGCGCGAGCGCTTCGGCCCGGCCGCCAGCGCGGCGCCCTTGCTGCGCTGGCTGGAGCAGCCGCAACAGCGACCGCGCGGGGCAAAGCTGAAGACCGGGCCCACGGCTTCATCCGCACCCAGCCCCAGCCTGGGCGGCCAGCTGGCGCGTGCCGTGCTCAAACCATTCTGCCGCCAGGTTGAAGGCGACGGCGTGGTGGTAATCACGCGCAGCGACCTGTTTCCAGCCGACCATGGCGCCGCGGTCAAGATCGTCGAAACGGCGCGCGCCCTGTCGCGCCTGGGCAGACCGGTCGGGATCGTCACCGCCGAGCGCGGCCGCTGGTGGTCGGTCAAGGACGGCGAGATCCAGTCGCGCAGCCTGCCGGCCTGGCTGCGCTGGAGCGCGCCGCCGCGCGCGCTGTCCCATCTCCTGCACCTCGCCCGTGGGCTGCCCGCCAGCAATGCCTTTCTGTACTGGCCGCTGAACGACCCCTGGTACGGCCTGCGCGCGGCCTGGGTCGGGCGACACATCGGCGCCGGCCTGATGCTGGCCGAGTTTCCGGCCTACGCCCAGTCAGCGCGGCTGGCGCGCGTGCTCAAC
>SKKM01000098.1 GCA_007121485.1 Wenzhouxiangella sp.
CTCGATCCGTCCATCGAACTGGACTGGATCGCCGGGCTGACCAACGTCTTCCTCATCCGCCGGCCCGACGAGGTGGTGGCGTCCTACGTGCGCGCCCGCGGCACCGAGGACATCACGCCCGAAGACGTCGGCCTGCCGCAGCAGGTCATGCTGTTCGACTGGCTGGAACAGAACACCGGCCGATTCCCGCCGGTGATCGACGGCGGCGAATTCCTTGCCGACCCCGAAGGCCACCTGCGCGCGCTGTGCGAGTGGCTCGAGATCGACTTCCGGCCCGAGATGCTGGCCTGGCCGCCGGGTCCGCGCGACAGCGACGGGGTGTGGGCGAAGTACTGGTACGACGCGGTCTGGCGCTCGACCGGGTTTTCCGCGCCACCAGGCCGCGAGATCAAGCTCAGCGGCCGCGCCGCGGAAGTGGCCGAATCTTGCCGCCCGCTGTACGAGCGGCTGCATGCACGACGATTGAGCATGCAGTCGTGAACGATTCACACTCCTTCAGTTGGCGTGGGTTAGATTGACGTACAGAAATCTGTACGCCATGATCGGCAGTATGTCGACCATCAGCTACACCGATCTGCGCCGCAACCTGGCCAGCGCCATGGATCAGGTCAACGAAGACCATGCGCCGCTCTACATCACCCGCCAGAAGGGCAAGGGCGCGGTGCTGCTGTCGGCCGAAGACTATGCGGCCATCGAGGAAACCCTGTACCTGATGTCCAGCCCGCGCAACGCCCCGCGCCTGACCAAGGCCATCGAAGACCTGCGGCGCGGCAAGGGAAAAGCGCGTGATCTGATCGAGTGAGGATCTGTTTTCATGCCCATGCCTGGGCCGACTACCTGCACTGGCAGAAGGCCGACGCCAAACGCCTGCAGCGCATCAACGAACTGATCCGAGCCATCCAGTGCGACCCGTTCACGGGCATCGGCAAGCCCGAGCCGCTGCGCGGCAACTGGTCGGGCTTCTGGTCACGCCGGATCGACCGCGAACACCGGCTGGTCCATGCCGTCGAGAACGACACTGTGCTGATTGCGCAGTGCCGGTTTCACTATTAGGGCCTCATTACCAGGGCGCCCCGAAGTGCTCATTGAACATAAGGCAACTAGAATGCCTCAACCCAGAGCGCGCGCCCCGAGCACATTCCAGTAGGCCGGAACAAACAACCACACGACCAGGGCCAGGATGTGCAGAGTGTGTCCGCGTTGACGGGGCTAGCAGTTATCCGGCGCGGTCATGCGCCAGGACTCCGCTCATTGATCCAGTCCTGCACCACCCGCTCGAGGATGTCGAGCGGCATCGCGCCGTTCAGCAGGACGACGTTGTGGAATTCGCGGATATCGAAATCCTCGCCCAGTCGATCCCGGGCCAGCTCGCGCAGTTCCAGCATCTTGATCATGCCGACCTTGTAGGCCAGGGCCTGACCGGGCCAGACCAGGTAGCGCTCGATTTCCTCGGTGACGTCGCTGAGCGGCATGCCTGTTTTCTCGAACATGTAGTCGATGGCCTGCTCGCGGCTCCAGCGCTTGTAGTGCATGCCGGTATCGACCACCAGGCGCACGGCACGCCACTTTTCGGCCTGCAGGCGGCCGAGGTTGTCGTACGGGTCGTCCTGGAAACCGGCCTCCCAGGCCAGCTGCTCGGCATACAGCGCCCAGCCCTCGGCGTAGGCCGAGAAGGGCACGATCCGGCGAAACGTCGGCACGCCGGTCAGCTCCATCTGCAGGGCGATCTGGAAATGGTGGCCGGGGGTGGCCTCGTGGTAGGCCAGCGTGCGCAGTCCGAACCTTGGATGCTCCTCGACGTGCCTCAGGTTGGCGAAGAACACGCCCGGCCTGGACCCGTCGAAACTGGGCGGCTGATAGTAGGCGGCGGCACTGCCCTGTTCCTCGAAGACCGGCACGCGCCGCACTTCCACCGGGGCCGACGGGCGCATGTCGAACCAGTCGTCCAGTCCGGCCTCGATTTCGGCGACGATCTCGCGGTAGGCCTCGAGAATGGCTTCGCGGCCCTGGTTGGAATCCTCGAACAGGAAGCGCGGGTCGGCATTGAGCGCTGCCATGCGCTCGCCGACCCCGCCCTCGCAGTAGCCCTGGCCGCACAGGATCTCGTCCATCTCGGCGCCGATGCGCTCGACCTCGGCCAGGCCCATGGCGTGGATTTCGGCCGGTGTGTAGTCGGTCGTGGTGTGCATGCGCGCAGCCCAGGCATAGTATTCATCGCCGTCGGGCAGGCGCCAGACCCCGTCGTTGCTGTGGGTGCGCTCCAGCAGGCTTTCCTGGTGCGCGATCAGGGTCCGGTAAGCGGGGTAGACGTACCGCGAAATCGTCTCGGCCAACTCGTCGGGCAGGCGCGAGCGGCGTTCGGCCGGGAAGCCTTCGATGGCATCGACCCGCTCCAGCAGTTCAACGTACAAGGGGTTTTCGGTCACCGGCTGATCGATGAAGCTGCGCATGTTCGACAAGGTGGATTCGACGGAAAAGCGCGGGGCGATGATGCCGCGCCGCTCGCTTTCCTCCAGCCGCTCGACCATGCCGGCGAACGCGGCCGGAAAGCCGGTCAGGCGCTGCAGGTAGAAGTCCACGTCGCGCTCGTTGCGAACCGGGTGCATCTGGGTCATGAAGTTGGGCAGGCTGGTGTGGATGCCGAACATCTGGTGCAGCGGATATTCGTGCCAGGTCCAGCGCCGGCCCTCGACCTGGGTGGCCAGGAACCACTCGAGGATGTCGTAGGACAGCGCCTGCTGGCCTTGATAGCGCTCGCGGTCGTAGCGCCTGAGCGTGGCCAGACTGTCTTCGACAAACTGCTCGAGCTGCTCGGTGCGGGCTACCGACACCTCGTCGAGCCTGCCCTGGTAGAAATTGAATGGCAAAGCGTCCAGCACCCCGACCATGGTGAGGGTCTGCGGGCTGTTCAGCGCAAAGCGCATGAAGGTGCGCTCGAAAAACAGGTTCAGCGTCACCGGCTTGAACCAGACCACGTTGGCCACCAGCGCCCCGGCCAGCAGGGCCA
>SKKM01000106.1 GCA_007121485.1 Wenzhouxiangella sp.
CTCGAGGACCGGCCCGGCGGCCTGGGCCTGTACGGCCCGCGCCCGCATCGCGGACCCTTCGTGCACGTCGACGCGCGCGGTCACGAGGCACGCTGGGCTTTCCCCTGAAGCTTCAACTCAGGTGGTTTTCGGCGCTGTCCGGCGTCGAAGGGCCTATTTTTCTTCCTATCCGGGTCCGGATGCGGCAAAATTAAAGGCTTTGCCACTGCGGCCCCGGTCGCCTTCAGGAGTCTCGAGCAGACCATGGGAAAAGTACTGATCATCGGCGCCGGCGGCGTCGGCAGAGTGACGGCCTTCAAGTGCGCCCAGCACCCGGAAGTGTTTTCGGAAATCCTGCTGGCCAGCCGGACCAAGAGCAAGTGTGACCAGATCGCGGCCGATATCGCGGACCAGATTGGCGGCAACCCGATCCAGACCGCGCAGGTCGACGCCGACAATGTGCCGGAGCTGGTGGCGCTGATCGAGCGCTTCCGCCCGGACCTGGTCCTGCACGTGGCCCTGCCGTACCAGGACCTGACCATCATGGAGGCCTGCCTGCAGACCGGTGTCAACTACCTGGACACGGCCAACTACGAGCCCAAGGACGAGGCCAAGTTCGAGTACAAGTGGCAGTGGGCGCTCAACGACCAGTTCAAGGAGCGCGGCATCATGGCGCTGCTGGGCTGCGGCTTCGACCCGGGCGTGACCAGCATCTTCACCGCGTATGCGGCCAAGCACCATTTCGACGAGATCCACTACCTCGACATCGTCGACTGCAACGCCGGTGACCACGGCAAGGCCTTCGCCACCAACTTCAACCCGGAAATCAACATCCGCGAAGTCACCCAGAAGGGCAAGTACTGGAAGGACGGGCAATGGGTGGAAACCGAGCCGCACGAGATCAGCGCCATGCTGACCTACCCGGATATCGGCCCGAAAAAGTCCTACCTGATCTACCACGAGGAACTCGAGTCGCTGGTCAAGAACTTCCCGACGCTCAAGCAGGCGCGCTTCTGGATGACCTTCGGTGACGAGTACCTGACCCACCTGCGCGTGATCCAGAACATCGGCATGGCCGGCATCGAGCCGGTGCGCTTCCAGGGCGTGGACATCGTGCCGCTGGAGTTCCTCAAGGCCGTGCTGCCCGACCCGGGCGAGCTGGGCGAGAACTACACCGGCCAGACCTCGATCGGCTGCCGCATCCGCGGCATCAAGGACGGCAAGGAGCGCACCTACTACATCTGGAACAACTGCAGCCACGAGGCGGCCTACCGGGAAACCGGCACCCAGGGCGTGTCCTATACCACCGGCGTTCCCGCGATGATCGGCGCGCGCATGATGATGACCGGCACCTGGTCGGGGCAGGGCGTGTTCAACGTCGAGGAGTTCGATCCGGATCCGTTCATGGAGCGCCTGAATCTGGATGGGCTGCCATGGCACGAAGCCTTCGACGTCGATCTCGAGCTGTAGCGCAGTGACCGGCATCGACTACGGCCGCTTTCCCTCGCCCTGTTACATCCTGGACGAGAAGCGCCTGCGCGCCAACCTGGCGCTGATCGACAGCGTGCAGCAGGCCGCCGGGGTCGAGATCATCCTCGCCTTCAAGGGCTTCGCGATGTGGAAGGCCTTTCCCATCGTGCGTGAGTACCTGCCCGGTGCGACCGCCAGCAGCCTGCACGAGGCGCGCCTGTGCTTTGAGGAAATGGGCGTGCCGGCGCACACCTATTCGGTGGCCTACATCCCGGAAGAGTTCGACGAAATCCTCGGCTACAGCAGTCACCTGACCTTCAACAGCCTCAGCCAGTACCGCCGCTACCGCGACCAGGTCCTGGCCCACGGGCGCAAGATCTCCATGGGACTGCGGGTCAATCCTGAATACTCGGATGTGGCCACCGAGATTTACAATCCGGCTTCGCCGCACTCGCGATTGGGTATCACCGCCGAGCACCTGGCCGACGGACTGCCGGAGGACATCGAGGGCCTGCACTTCCATACCCTGTGCGAGTCCGATGCCAGCGCGCTGGAAAAGGTGCTGGAGCACTTCGAAGCCCGCTTCGGTCACCTGCTGCCGCAGATCAAGTGGGTCAACATGGGCGGCGGGCACCTGATGACCCGCGTCGGCTACGACGTCGACCACCTGGTGCGCATCCTCAAGGCCTTTCGCGAAAGGCATGGCGTCCAGGTCATCCTCGAGCCGGGCAGCGCCATCGCCTGGACCACCGGCGAGCTCAAGTCCACCGTGCTCGACATCGTCGAGAACAACGGTGTCAAGACCGCGCTGCTCGACGTGTCGTTTACCGCCCACATGCCCGATACGCTGGAAATGCCGTATCGACCGCGCGTCCTGGGAGCCGGCGAGCCGGGCCCCGACACCCACAACTACCGCCTGGGCGGCGCCAGCTGCCTGGCCGGCGATTTCCACGCCGAGTACGGGTTTCCGGAGCCGCTGGAGCCCGGCAGCGCGGTGCTGCTGTCGGACATGATCCACTACACCATGGTCAAGACCACCACCTTCAATGGTGTGAAGCATCCGGCCATCGGCATGTGGACCGTCGACGGCGAGGCCGTACTGTTCCGCGAGTTCGACTACGCGGACTTCAAGAACCGCCTATCCTGAGCGCTAGGCTCTTGAGAAGGATGACGGCATGAGTATCCGTATCGGACTGGATTCCGAGATCGGCCACCTGCAGACCGTGGTGGTCCACACCCCGGGGCAGGAAATGGAGAACATGACCCCGGACACCGCCGCCGAGGTGCTCTACGACGATATCCTGAGCCTGCGCCTGGCCCTGCGCGAGCATCGCCAGCTCAAGGGTGTGCTGCAGCATGTGGCCCAGGTGCTCGAGCTCAAGGACCTGCTGCGCGAGGTGCTGGAGATCGACCGCATTCGCGCGGCCCTGGTCAACGAGCTGTGCACCCTGTATCAGTGCCCGGAACTGATCGACGATCTGGTCGAACTGCCCTCCGACCAGCTGGCTTCACGCCTGATCGAAGGCACGCCCAAGCGGCCGGTCAGCC
>SKKM01000097.1 GCA_007121485.1 Wenzhouxiangella sp.
AGCGCGATAGCCGTCGGTTTTTAGAAGTAGTAACCGATATTCAGGTTGAAGCGCGAGCGCCACCTGCCGGCAGTGTCGCCGTCCAGCCCGATCCCGTCGCCGCCGGCAAACCACATGTTCCTGCCGGCAATCCAGTCGAAATAGGCGAACACGCCGCCGGCGCCTACGGCGCAGCCGGTCACGCTCTGAATCGAGCGGGCGCTGTTGTCCACGTCTGGCTCGATGAAAGTACCTTCGTTGTAGCAGTTGACGAAGTTGATCGGACCCCAGTCCACGTCGAACGAACGCGACACGCTATAGGTGTAGACGTCGGCCTTGGCCGCCATCAGGAACGGAAAGGCAAAAGCGCCCTTCTGCACGAAGTCATCCGACACCCCGTCCGGGTTTTCCGGGTTGTACTCATAGCGCATGGCCTGCAGACGCAGGTTCCATGGGCCGTTGTAGTAGTCCAGATGGGCCCCGACAGCCCAGCGATCCCCGTTCTTCTCGGTCGCCCGGTTGTACATCTGTCCCGCCTGCAGACTCAGGCCGATATCGGCCCGGACACGGTCCGACCAGACCAGGTGACGCTCGGCGCGGAAGTTCAGCTGGTTGGTTTCGGTGTTCTGCTGATCACCGGCGGTGACCAGATCAAAGGAGTAGCGGTCGGCGCGGCTGTCGTCGGCGTACTCGGGGTTTTTGTAAAAGGCGTAGTGGAAGGTCCAGTCTTCGTTGGGCGTATGGACAAACTTGATCCCGGCATCGTGATCATCCTCATAGCCGAGGTAGTAATTGCCGGTAAACCAAAAACTGTGGCTGGCATAGGGCAGGATGCCGAACGGGACCCGGCTGATTCCCAGCTGCATCTGCAGCTGGTCGGAAAAGTCGTAGCCCACCCAGGCGTGGTGAATCGCCTGGAAATCATTGTAGCGGCGCCATTCGGCACTCAGAATCACATCGCCGACCGTGCCATGGACATTGATGCGAAAAAGCTCCAGCTCGAAGTCGCCGACCCGATCCTTGTTCTGATCGTCGTAATCGCGCCAGGCGTAGTTGAGCCGCACAGCGCCTCCGAAATTGATCCCGTCTGCATCTTCTTCAGCGGCCGCTTCAGCCTGCTCGGCCACCTCGGCCACGCGCTCCTCGATACGCTCGCGTTCGGCGCGCTCGCGGTCTTTCTCGGCCTGCAACTCGTCCAGGCGCTGCTGCATCCTGAGCAGGTCGCGCTGCATCTGCTCGATCTGATCTCGCAGGATGTCGGTTTCATCATTGGGCTCGGAGGCCATGGCCGGTGCCAGGGCAAGTGCCAGCACCATGGCAAGCAGCCACACCAGACGGGTGGATGTCATCGTCGTTCTCCCCAGTTTATGAATCTGATCCGGATCAAGGCGCAATCCCGCACCCGATCCTTGTTCATGCTGCGCTGGCGGCCCGCCCGACAAACCCCGGGGCATCCGCCTGTCTTGATGGTCGACCACATCGTCGTGGTCGGAAAAAACTCTCGGGCCTCGCTGGACCCGTAAACAAGACCTTAACAAATGCCTTGCAGAGAAGCAAACCGCAGCCCGCCTTGCCCACAACGCCTGTGCAGCGGCTGACTGTTACCTATTTTGCCGCGTGGCCGACTAGACCAGACCGCGCGGGCGGAACAGCCGGTCGTGCAGGTTGAGCGCGTAGCGGTCGGTCATGCCGGCCACGTAGTCCAGCACCTGGATGAGCGGCTCGGCTTCGGCAATGCGGTAGGTGTCGGGGATGTCTTCAGGATGGGCCAGCAGGTATTCGACCAGCTGGTGGATGACGCCACGGGCGCGCGCGGCCTGCGCCTCGGCTTCCGGCCGCAGGTAGACGCGCTCGAACATGAACTCGCGGAAGTGGCGCATGGCCAGCAGGATTTCGGCGTCCATGCTGATCTTGCCGCGGCGGCAGGATTCGTCGATCACGCCTTCGATCATGACGCTGATCCAGCTGCCGCCGTTGAACGGCCCCAGCACCCGGGTGATGTCGCCGGGCACGTCGGCGGCAGCGATCACGCCGGCGCGGATGGCGTCCTTGAGGTCATGGTTGAGGTAGGCGATGCGGTCGGCGAAACGACAGACCCAGCCCTCGGCGGTATGCGGCGGCGGCTTGACCCGCCAGGTGTGGGCGCGGATCCCGTCGAGCACTTCCCAGCTCAGGTTGCAGGGCTCGAGCACCTCGAAGATGCGCACGCCCTGCTCCGAGTGCAGCCACTCGCCGTCTTCGACGTAGTCCGACAGGGCCGCCTCGCCGGTGTGGCCGAACGGTGTATGGCCGCAGTCGTGGGCCAGGCAGATGGCCTCGGTCAGCACTTCGTTCAGGCCCAGGGCCACGGCCAGCGCGCGGGCCACCTGGGTGACCTGCAGGGTGTGGCTCATGCGGGTGACGAAGTGGTCGCCTTCCGGGTTGATGAAGACCTGGGTCTTGTGCTTGAGGCGGCGGAAGGCCTTGGAATGCAGCACCCGGTCGCGATCGCGCTCGAACTCGGTGCGGTAGGGATCCGGCGCCTCCTCGCGCCCACGGCCGCGCGAACTCGCCGAACGCGCGGCCAGCGGCGACAGCAACGCCTCGCGGGCCTCGCGCTGCTCGCGCGTGACCGGCTGCAATGGGCGAAGCTTTTCAGCGACCTGGCTCATGCGCTCCTAGTCTACAGACTGTCCTTGACGGCGGCGTTAAAGCCCACCCGTACCCCGGTATCGTCAACGAACACCGGGCGCTTGACCAGGGTCGGATGCTGGACCAGAACGGCGGCCGCACTCTGATCTTCCAGCGCTTTCTCGCGCGTCGTCTCGTCCAGTCCCCGCCAGGTGGTGGAGCGCCGGTTAACCAGCGTGTCCAGACCTGCGGGCGCGATCCAGGCCTGCACGGTGCCGGCGTCCAGGCCGTCGGCGCGCAGGTCGTGCCAGCGGTACTCGCGGCCCTGTTCGTCCAGCCACTTCAGGGCCTTGCGGCAGGTGTCGCAGGTCTTGATGCCGTAGACGGTCAGCCCGCTCATTGGGC
>SKKM01000178.1 GCA_007121485.1 Wenzhouxiangella sp.
CCGACGGCAAGCTGATCCTGCTGATTTCCGACCGCTACCTGAAGCAGGGCCACCTGCCGGTGCATGCCCTGCTGGCCACCAGCGCCATCCACCACCACCTGGTCGAGACCGGCCAGCGGCCGCTGTGCAGCCTGATCGTGGAGACCGGGACCGCGCGCGATCCGCACCACTTCGCCGCCCTGATCGGCTTCGGCGCGACCGCGGTCTACCCCTACCTCGTCTACCAGACCCTGCTGGCCATGGTGAACACCGGCGAGATCGACGAGACCCGCCATCGCTCTCTGGAGCTGGGCCGGGCCTACCGCCGCGGCATTCGCAAGGGCCTGTTCAAGATCCTGTCCAAGATGGGCATCTCGACCATCAACGCCTACCGCGGCGCGCAGCTGTTCGAGATCGTCGGGCTGGCCGACGAGGTGGTCGACCTGTGTTTCCCCGCCGCGGTCAGCCGCGTCCAGGGTTCGGACTTCAGCGATCTGCATGCCGATCAGAAAGCGCTGGCGCGCTGGGCCTGGGACGTGCGCGTACCGATCGAACACGGGGGCCTGTACCGCTACGTGCACGGCGGCGAGTACCACGCCTACAACCCCGACGTGGTCAAGTCGCTGCAGGCCGCGGTCCAGCGCGGCAGCTACGAGCTGTACCAGGACTTCGCCCGCCTGGTCAACGATCGCCCGCCGGCTTTCCTGCGCGACCTGCTGGCGCTGACCTCGCCGCACCAGCCGATCGATATCGACGAGGTCGAGCCGGCCGAGGACATCCTGCTGCGCTTCGACTCGGCCGGCATGTCCCTGGGCGCGCTGTCGCCGGAAGCGCACGAGGCCCTGGCCATCGCCATGAATCGCTTGGGGGGACGCTCCAACTCCGGCGAGGGCGGCGAAGACCCCGCCCGCTACGGCACCGAGAAAACCTCCAAGATCAAGCAGGTCGCCTCGGGCCGCTTCGGCGTCACGCCCGAGTACCTGGTCAACGCCGAGGTCATCCAGATCAAGATCGCCCAGGGCGCCAAGCCCGGCGAGGGCGGCCAGCTGCCCGGGCACAAGGTCAACGAGCTGATCGCGCGCCTGCGCTATGCCTCGCCCGGGGTCGGCCTGATCTCGCCGCCGCCGCACCATGACATCTACTCCATCGAGGACCTGGCCCAACTGATCTACGACCTGAAGCAGGTCAACCCCAGCGCGCTGATCTCGGTCAAGCTGGTCGCCGAGCCCGGCATCGGCACGATCGCCGCCGGAGTGGTCAAGGCCTATGCGGATCTCATCACCGTATCCGGCTATGACGGCGGCACCGGCGCCTCGCCGCTGACCTCGGTCAAGTACGCCGGTGCGCCCTGGGAGCTGGGCATCAGCGAAGTGCGCCAGGTGCTGATGGAAAACAATCTGCGCGACCGCGTGCGCCTGCAGGCCGACGGCGGCCTGAAGACCGGACTGGACGTGGTCAAGGCCGCCATCCTGGGCGCCGAGAGCTTCGGCTTCGGCACCGCGCCCATGATCGCGCTGGGCTGCAAGTACCTGCGCATCTGTCACCTGAACAACTGCGCGACCGGGGTGGCGACCCAGAACGAAACCCTGCGCACCAAGCACTTCATCGGCCTGCCGGAAATGGTCATGCACTACTTCCAGTTCGTCGCCCGCGAGGTGCGGGAAATCCTGGCCGAACTGGGCGTGAAGCGCCTGGAAGACCTAATCGGCCGTACGGAGTACCTGGAGCGCATCGAGGGCCTGACCCATCGCCAGAACAAGCTCGATCTCGCGCCACTGCTGGCCACCACCGGCCTGGCCGGCGACTCGCCTCGCCTGTGTACGGTCGAGCGCAATCCCCCGCACGATCGCGGCGAACTGGCCCGGCGCATCCATGCCGACACCGCCGAGACGGTGGCATCAGGCTCGGGCGGCGTCTTCCGCTACCGCGTCCGCAACTCCGACCGCTCGATCGGCACCCATCTGTCCGGCGAGATCGCCCGGCGCTGGGGTGATCGCAGCATGGAGAACCAGCCCATCGATCTGGAGTTCGCCGGCACCGCCGGGCAGAGCTTCGGCGCCTTCAATGCGGGCGGATTGAACCTGAAGCTGACCGGGGAGGCCAACGACTACGTCGGCAAGGGCATGGCCGGCGGACGCATTGTGCTCCGACCGCCCGAGGAGATTCGCTACGACGCTGCCACCACGCCAATCATGGGCAATACCTGCCTGTACGGCGCCACCGGCGGAGAGCTTTTCGCCGCCGGTACCGTCGGCGAGCGCTTCGCCGTGCGCAACTCGGGCGCCATCGCCGTCATCGAAGGATCAGGCGACCACTGCTGCGAATACATGACCGGCGGCGTGGTCGTCGTGCTGGGCCGCACCGGCATCAACTTCGGCGCCGGCATGACCGGCGGCTTTGCCTATGTGCTCGACGTGGCCCGCGACTTTGTCGACCGCTACAACCACGAACTGATCGACATCCACCACATTGCGGCCGACGTGATGGAAAACCACGTCCATCACCTCAGAGGCCTGATCCAGCGCCACCACGAACTGACCGGCAGCCAGCGCGCCTTCGAAGTGCTCGACGACTTCCGCCGTCTGTTGCCCAAGTTCTGGCTGATCAAGCCCAAGGCGGCCGATCTTGAAACCCTCATCACTGCCTTGCGCGAGGCGGCCTGATGAAAATCTTTACGGAACCGCAGATGAACGCGGATAAACGCAGATTGGAGCCGAGAACTCTTCAGCATCGAGAGTCAATCAAACTCCTGGGCTCGTTTTTTGCGCCAGGATTTGCAGGATTCTCTGAGCCCATCCGCGTTCATCTGCGTTCATCCGCGGTTCCACACAGGAACAGACCATGAGCAAATTCAGCCACCTGCATTTTCTGGAGTCCCCGCGCAAAGACCCGGAAGTCATGTCCATTCCGATCCGGGTGCGCAACTGGGACGAGATCTACGGCGACTACGACGCCCCGGGCGCGGCCGATCAGTCGGCGCGCTGCATCAACTGCGGCAACCCCTACTGCGAGTGGGACTGCCCGGTGCACAACTTCATTCCGGACTGGCTGCGCCTGGTCAAGCAGGGCCGCCTGTTCGAGGCCGCCGAGCTTTCGCACCAGACCAATTCCCTGCCCGAGATCTGCGGCCGCATCTGCCCGCAGGATCGCCTGTGCGAGGGCGCGTGCACGCTCAACGACGGGCTGGGCGCGGTCACCATCGGCTCGATCGAGAAATACATCACCGACGAGGCCGTGCGCCAGGGCTGGCGGCCGGACATGAGCAAGGTGGTCGCCACGGGCAAGCGCGTGGCCATCATCGGCGCCGGCCCGGCCGGACTGGGCGCGGCCGATATCCTGGTGCGCAACGGCGTCGAGGCGCACGTATTCGACCGCTATCCGCGCATTGGCGGGCTTTTGACCTACGGCATCCCGCCGTTCAAGCTCGACAAGCAGGTGGTCGAAACGAGGCGCGAACTCATGGAAGGCATGGGCGTCAAGTTTCACCTGGGCGTAGAGATCGGCAGCAGCCGCACGCTGGAGGGGTTGCTGGACGAATTCGACGCCGTATTTGCCGGCATGGGTACCTACCGCTACGTCAGTGGGCAGCTGCCCGGCGAACAGCTGCCCGGCGTCATCGAATCCCTGCCCTTCCTGATCGGCAACGTCAACCGCGTGCTCAAGGAACCCGTTTCCGATTATCCCTATGTCGACCTGAGCGGCAAGCGCGTGGTGGTTCTGGGCGGCGGCGATACGGCCATGGACTGCGTGCGCACCTCCATCCGTCAGGGTGCGCATTCGGTGACCTGCGCCTACCGCCGCGATGAAGAAAACATGCCGGGCAGCCGGCGCGAGGTGAAGAACGCGCGCGAGGAAGGCGTGGAATTCATGTTCAACCGCCAGCCGATCGAAATCCTCGGCGAGGACGCGGTCGAAGGGGTGCGCGTGGTCCGCACCGAACTGGGCGAACCCGATCTGCGTGGTCGGCGCCGTCCGGAACCCGTGCCCGGCAGCGAAGAAGTCCTGCCGGCCGACGCCGTCATCATCGCCTTCGGTTTCCGCCCCAACCCGCCCGAATGGCTGCTGGCCGCCGGCGTCGAAACCCACGATGACGGGCGTCTGAAGGTCGGCGGCCCCGGTCGCCTGGATTTCCAGACCAGCCACCCGCGCATCTTTGCCGGCGGCGACATGGTGCGCGGATCGGACCTGGTGGTTACCGCGGTATTCGAGGGGCGCGAAGCGGCCAAGAGCTTGCTGGCATCCATTGGCGTCGACGCCAGGGCAGAGGCCAGGGTCGCCTGAGACCGCCGACACGGCAGCGGCGGCGGGCCGGAATGCGGTCCCGTTCTGCCTTCGATTTTTGCCGGCAGTTCACTGGGTCCAAGCCATCCTAGGGGGGTGAACCACTTGCTCCGCCCCGATGCCGGTGGCCTGTACTGTGCCGCCGGCGATTTCTGGATCGACCCGCTCAAGCCCGTGCCGCGCGCGGTGATCACGCACGCCCATGCCGACCATGCCCGCTCGGGCGCCGGGGAATACTTCACCGCCCGCGAAGGCTTGCCGGTGCTCGCCCACCGGGTCGGCGATGGCGGCGATTTCAATGCCGTCGACTACGGCCAGCCGTTCGAACTGGGCGAGACGCGCGTGACCCTGTTTCCGGCCGGGCACATCCTGGGCTCGGCGACGGTGAGGGTCGAGTCCGAACACGGCACCTGGGGCGTATCCGGCGACTTCAAGCGCGCGCCGGACCCGACCTGCGCCCTGTTCCAGCCCTTCGACTGCGACGTCTGGATGACCGAGTGCACCTTCGGGCTGCCGGTCTATCGCTGGCCGGCGACCGAGCAGGTGGTGGGCGAAGTCCTGGACTGGTGGCAGGACTGCATCGATGCCGGCCGCCCGGCCGTGCTGTTCTGCTATGCCCTGGGCAAAGCCCAGCGCCTGCTGGCCGAACTGGCCGACCGCGCACCGCGCCCGATCTGGCTGCACGGTGCCATGCAGCCGCTGACCGAGTGCTATCGCGAACAAGGCATCCTCATGGCCGATACGCAGACCGTCAGCGAGGCAGGGAAGGGCTACAAATTTTCCGGCGACCTGGTCCTGGCCCCACCCTCGGCGGCCGGGTCGCCGTGGATGCGGCGCTTCCCCAGGCACTCCTCCGGCTTTGTTTCCGGCTGGATGCGGATTCGCGGCAACCGCCGGCGGCGCGGCTACGACCGCGGTTTCGTGATGTCCGACCACGCCGACTGGCCGGACCTGATCCGCACCGTGACCGACATGCAGGCTGAGCGCGTGATCACCATCCACGGCAGCGGCGAGGCGCTGGCCGGTTACTTGAGAGAGCAGGGCATTGCGGCCGAGAGCTGGAACCTGCGGGCCACGTTAAGCCGAAGCGAGCCGGCATGAAGGCCTTCGCCGAACTCTTCGACCGCCTCGACCGCACCACGGCGACCAACGCCAAGCTGGCGGCGCTGGTCGACTACTTTCGTTCGGTCGAGCCGGCCGATGCGGCCTGGGCGGTGAATTTCCTCACCGGCAAGCGTTTGAAACGCCTGGTCAATACGCGCGAGTTGCGCGAGTGGACGGCGCTGGCCACGGGCCTGCCGGCCTGGCTGATCGAGGACAGCTACGAGCAGGTCGGCGACCTGGCCGAAACCATGCACCTGCTGCTGCCGCCGGGCTCCGGTCGAGCCAGTGCCCTTGGCTTGGCCGGACTGGTCGAAAACCGCATCACGCCGCTCAGGGACCTGGACGACGAGGCGCGGCGCGATGCCGTCATGCGGCTGTGGCAGGAACTGGACGGCAGCGAGCGCTTCCTGTTCAACAAGCTGCTGACCGGCGGCTTTCGCGTCGGCGTGTCCAAGCGCCTGGTCACCCGCGCCCTGGCCGAAGTGGCCGGCGTGGACTCGACCCTGATCGCCCACCGCCTGATGGGGCGCTGGCAACCGACGGCGCGCGCCTTCCAGGCCCTGATCGCGCCAGCCTCGGAAGACGATCTGGATACGGCCACACCCTACCCCTTTTTCCTCGCCTCGCCGCTGGAGGAGGGTCCCGGCAGCCTGGGTGATCCGGCCGACTGGCAGGCCGAGTGGAAGTGGGACGGCATCCGCGCCCAGCTGATCCGCCGCGGCGGTCAGACCTGGATCTGGTCGCGCGGCGAGGAGCTGATGGAAGGCCGATTCCCGGAGATCGAAGCGGCCGCCGAAGCGCTGCCCGACGGCGTGGTGCTGGACGGCGAGATCCTGGCCTGGCGCGACGACCGGCCGCTGCCCTTTGCCGTGCTGCAAAAGCGCATCGGCCGCAAGAAGCCGGGCGCGGCCACGCTGGCGAAGGCGCCGGTGGCCTTCCTGGCCTACGATTGCCTGGAATGGAACGGCCAGGACGCGCGCGAAACGCCGCTGTTTCAACGCCTGCAGCATCTGGACCAGGCCCTGGCCGCGGCGGCGGGCCTGCTGCGATCGGCCGCCGTTGACTTCCAGCGCTGGACGGAACTGGATACCTGCCGGGAGGGATCACGCGAGCGCGGCGTCGAAGGCCTGATGCTCAAGCGCCTGAGTTCGCCCTACCGGGTCGGCCGCACCCGCGGCGACTGGTGGAAGTGGAAAGTCGAGCCGTTCACCTTCGACGGCGTGCTGATCTACGCCCAGCCCGGCCACGGCCGGCGCTCGGGGCTGTTCACCGACTACACTTTCGCCGTTCATGCTGGCGATGAACTGGTGCCGGTGGCCAAGGCCTATTCGGGGCTGACCCAGGACGAGATCGACCGCCTGGACCGCTGGATTCGCAACCACACGCGCGAGCGCTTCGGGCCGGTGCGCTCGGTCGACCCGGTGCATGTGTTCGAGCTGGCCTTCGAGGGCATCCAGTCCTCGCCCCGGCACAAATCGGGCATCGCCCTGCGCTTTCCGCGCATCCACCGCTGGCGCGAGGATCTGAGCGTGGGCGACGCCGATCGCCTGGAAGACCTCAAGCGTCTTCTGGATACTCGGCAGCGTCAATGAACCCCATCGAGGCCTTGTTCGGCCAGCGCGGCTGGCCGGTGTTCGAATTCCAGCGCCAGGCCTGGGCTGCTTATGCCGATGGCCAGTCGGGACTGGTCCATGCGCCGACCGGCTCCGGCAAGACCCTGGCCGCCTGGGGCGGGCCGCTGCTGGAGTCGCTGGACGCGGCACCCGGCGCGCTCAGCTACCTGTGGATCACCCCGTTGCGCGCCCTGGCCGTAGACACCGCGGCCAACCTGAACCGGGCCGCGGTCGATCTGGGACTGGACTGGGAGGTTGCTTTACGGACCGGAGACACCAGCAGCGCGCAACGCGCCCGCCTGCAGAAGACCCCGCCGCCGGCCCTGGTGACCACCCCGGAATCGCTGGCCCTGATGCTGTCCTACGCCGACAGCGCCCGGCGCCTGGGACGCTTGAGAGCGGTCATCGTCGATGAATGGCACGAGCTGCTGGGCTCCAAGCGCGGCGTGCTGCTGGAGCTCGGCCTGGCCCGGCTGCGCGCGCTCAATCCCGGCTTGAAGCTGTGGGGCCTGTCGGCCACGCTGGGCAACGTCGACCAGGCCATGCAGGTGCTGCTGGGACCGCGGCGCACGGGAACGCTGATCGCCGGCGACCTCGAACGTCGGATCGAGATCGACACCCTGCTGCCGGCCGAGATCGAGCGCTTTCCGCAGGCGGGGCGCACCGGCCTGAATCAGCTGCCCGGAGTGCTCAAAGCCGTCAACCAGGCCCAGTCCACCCTGCTGTTCACCAACACCCGCTCGCAGGCCGAGCTGTGGTTCCAGGCCATCCAGTCGGTGGTGCCGTGGCCAAACCAGGTCTTTCTGCACCACGGCTCCATCGACCGCCAGCAGCGGCTGGCGGCGGAGTCGGCCGTGCGCGAGGGCCGGGCGCGCTGCGTCGTTGCCACTTCCAGCCTGGACCTGGGGGTGGATTTCTCGCCGGTGGACCAGGTCATCCAGGTCGGCAGCCCCAAGGGCATCGCCCGCCTGATCCAGCGCGCCGGGCGCTCAGGACACAGGCCCGGTGAAATTTCGCGCCTGCTGTGCGTGCCCACCCACGCGCTGGAGATCCTGGAAATAGCCGCGGCAAAGCGCCAGGTCGAGCATCGCCGCATCGAGGGCAGAATCCCGCTGGCCGGCAGCCTGGACGTGGCCGCCCAGCACCTGGTCAGCTGCGCGCTGGGCGGCGGCTTCGAGGCCGAGACCATGCGGGCCGAGCTGCACGACACCCACGCCTACCGCGATCTGCACGATGCGCACTGGCAGTGGCTGCTGGACTTCATCACCCGCGGCGGCCCGGCGCTCAAGGCCTATCCCGGCTTTCAACGCGTGGTCGAGCGGGACGGCGTGTACCGGGTCACCGACCGCCGCATCGCCGCCATGCACCGCATGTCGGTGGGCACGATCAGCGCGGACGGACACCTGCAGGTCAAGTTCGTCAAGGGCGGATCACTTGGCCAGATCGAGGAGCGCTTCCTGACCCGCCTGAAACCCGGCGAGCATTTCATCTTTGCCGGACGATTGCTCAAGCTGGAGCGCATCCGCGACATGATCGCCTATGTGCGTCTGGGCAAGGCCGGGCGGCCTTCCGTGCCGCGCTGGGCCGGCGGGCGACTGCCGCTGTCGACCCTGCTGGCCGACGCCATGCTGGAGCTGTTTGCCGCCAGCGGCGATCAACTGCCCAGCGAGCTGCGCGCGATCGAAGCCCTGTTGGCCCAACAGGCGCTGCAGTCGGAGCTGCCGGGTCCGGATCGACTGCTGGTCGAACAGACGCAAAGCCGCGACGGCGCGCACCTGTTTCTCTATCCCTTCGCCGGACGCCTGGTGCACGAAGGCCTGGCCGCGCTGCTGGCCTGGCGCCTGGCCCAGGACGCGCCGCGCAGCTTTTCCATGACCGTCAACGACTACGGCATCGAGCTGGTCGGCGATGAACCGCTGCAACTGGATGAATCATTACTGCGCCGCGTGCTGAGCAGCGATCATCTGGACCAAGACATCCTGGCCAGCCTGAACGCCGCCGAAATGGCACGGCATCGTTTCCGCGACATCGCCCGCGTGGCCGGGCTGGTGTTTCAGGGCTATCCAGGCCGCCAGAAACGGGCGCGCCAGCTGCAGGCCTCCAGCGGACTGATGTTCGACATGCTCTCCGAGCACGATCCTGACAACCTGCTGCTGACCCAGGCCCAGGCTGAAGTACTGGAAGCCGAGATGGAGCTGTCGCGCCTGCGCAAGACGCTGGAGCGCGTGGCTGGGCAACGCATCCTGATCTGGCAAACCGAGCGACTCACCCCGATGGCCTTCCCGCTGTGGGCCGATCGACTGCGCGGCCAGCTCAGCACCGAGGATTTTGATATACGCGTACGGCACATGTTGATCAATCTCGAAAAAGGGACAGCAAAAAGCCCAGCCTCCCGCTCCCATGCAAATCTCGGTCAAGTCGGCCAGTGAGCGTTGAGATCCCCGTGAGATTCTTCGACCCTCACGTGTTTCCGAATCAACGTCTGCTCATACCGCTGACTCACCGCCAACCTTGAGGGATAAGCCCGGGCGCACAGGTGATTGGGGAGGCGCTCATTGCTTCAAGGCATCGACCTTCAGTCAGATCGAACTCAGGGGAAAATCCAGCTCCAGCCATGTTGGGAGACGACCGTTTCGGGTTCACAGACGTCGTCTACGCACAGATCGACGGCCTGAATCACATAGATCGGAACCAGGAAAGCCGCTACAGCCCCGTCGATCGGATATGGCCGAGGCAGTGCTGGCTGCCCGCCACCACCGGCTTCTGCAGCCGAGGGCGGCTTTGACGGGTAGCTGCCAGTATCGAGCTTGGCAAGATCGTCATCGAACCAGTCAACGATCGCAGCAATCATCGAGGCAGATGCGGCAGCAGTGAGTGCGGCGCATTCAGTACATGCAGAGCCACTCCGCCCACTTGACCTGCCACAGAGAGTGCACTCAACATCGCCGCTCAACAGTGACAGCACTTCGCCGGAAAAATCAAGCAGTGAACCTCCGCAAGACCCGAACTGAATCGCACTGTCGACTGACTCACCTGGTTCTCCATGAAGCTTGAACGAGAGATCCCCTGAAAACCCGGCAGCAAAAGCCTTGAAGCGACGCAAACTGCCCAGCAATTCCGGGTCGATGGCGGGCTTCATGAAGTCTTCGATACGGCCGGTATGGATGCCATACTCGACCATCTGGTCACGATGCGCATCCGTGCGCGGTGCGAACAAGCCTTCGTGTCTGACAAAGGACTCTCCCGGCCTCTTTTCAAACCACAGTGCCGGTACGCCTAGGACCGCCAACGTCAAACTGACCACGCCCTGGGTACTTTGGCTCACCACGATGTGCAGGGGCGAATTCTCGTAGTCGTCAAATATGAAACGCAACCCCTGCCGCGAATCAAATGGCCGATCCACGATCCCGATCACCTCAAGGCGGAGATCTCCCAGGGGATTTGACAGCAGCACGAAGTCTTCGGCTTCATATGTCCTGGATCCAGCAACGCTGTCGCTGGACGTCAGAACGAACGGACCTGGTGGTTCCAAGCCAGCTTTGGATTCTCCAGAGCTGACGCTGAATACAAGCAAAGCAAAAAGCGCAGCTAGTGCCCGAGCCCAGCCCGGATGATGTTCGAATGACGCACGCACAATTCCCACTTTCACACCTCGTCAATTGATTCAAGCCCCGCTCCTTGGTCGGAATTCTAGTTGGCGAAAATCTTTATTACAATCAAGCTTCGCCAAACCGCACGGTAGGAAAAGCTCGTATGTCGGTAGGAAATCTCTTACGACAACCTGCTTACCGATCGCTCTGAATCCCATGTCTGGCTGCCCTTGGAAATGGCGTACGGGGCATTTGAGTCGGACAACAATCCAATAGACCGGAAAGTTGATTCAACTAGGCAACACGGAGCTGGCGCTGCTGCCCGAGCGCGCGGCCTACTGGCCGGCGCAGAAGACGCTGCTGCTGGCCGATATGCACCTGGGCAAGGACCAGGTATTTCGTCGATCGGGCATGGCGGTGCCGGCCGGGGTGCTGGCGGCTGATTTGGGGCGGATTGACGCGCTGGTCGACCAGACCGGCGCCGAACGCCTGATCGTGCTCGGCGACTGGGTGCACGCGCCGCCGCGCGCCGACGATGCCTGGCCGGAGCAGATCGCGCAGTGGCGCAAGGCGCACGCGCAACTCGCCGTCGACCTGGTGCTCGGCAACCATGACCGCTCCCTGGATGCCTGGCTGGCGGC
>SKKM01000270.1 GCA_007121485.1 Wenzhouxiangella sp.
AGCGCGCGGACAAACTGGCGCTGCTCGTCGGGAAAGGCCGGTTCAATGAAAATGACGTTCATGGTGGGTCAGCCAGGCCTCGATCAGGCAACGGTCGATCAGGCGTATTCGGCCAGATACCTTGGCAGCAGTTCGCGCCAGCTGACCCAGTCGTGATGGCAGCTTGGCCCCCAGTCGTCGACCCGATTCGGCACGCCCTTGGCGCCCAGCACATGGGCCATGCGCCAGGACTCGCCAATGTCTTCAAAGCGCCCACTGCCACTGACCAGCAGCACCTTGCGCTGGCGCAGCATTTGAAGTTGCGGCGAGGATTCGGCCAGACCTGGCAGGTAGTGCAGCGGCGAGGAAAAATAAAAGTCCTGCGGAAAACGCCCGTGCAGGAAGCTGGTCAGATCGTAAGTCCCGCTCAGGCCGATCGCCAGCCGAAAGACATCAGGGTGACGGCACAGCGAGGCCACCGCGTTGAAGGCGCCGATCGAAGCGCCGCAGGTCACGATATCCAGGCGCTGACCGCCGCAGTCGGCGTAGATCAGAGGCACCAACTCGCGGTAGACAAATGCGTCGTAGAGGTTCTGCACCCGTGCGCAATATTCGACCGAGTGGCGTCTTTCCAGCCAGGTGCAACCGGCCACGCTGTCGATGGAATAGACCTTGATCCGGCCGGCATCGATCAGGGGCGCCAGTGCGTGGATCAGCCGAAAGCGCTCGACTTCCTCGAAGTCGCCGCCGGCGGTGGGGAACAGCAGCACCGGCGTGCCCCAGTGGCCCCAGCGCACCACGCGGGCCGGAACCGGCAGACGCTCGCTGTGCCAGCCCCAGTGCTGACGATTCATGGTCGACTATCCCCCTGTTGCCTGGCTTTCCTGCTGCCGCCAGTGCTGAATGCGCTGGAAGAACAGATGGGTGAAGGAATCGATCTCGCGCGCTGGGTACAGCGCTTCGACTTTTTGCCGCACGGCATCATGGGCGACCGGGGAGGCAAAGAACTCGTCTGCCACCGCATCCAGATGGCCCAGGTGCGTGGTGCAGAAGTCCTCGAAGGCCTCAAGCTCGAAATGCTCGCGGGCCAGCGCGGCATAGCGCGGCAGCTTTTCGCGCCAGTCGCCGGGCTGATCGGCGATTTCGAAATACGGTGACCAGTCCAGGTTGCGACGCACCCGGCGGCCGCTCGCGGCGCAAAACAGCGCCCAGCGCAGATTGGCCTTGATCAGCCAGGGAAAGTGGTAGTGGAGCGAGGTCACCTGCGAATCGGGGCAGGCGTTGGCGAAGTCGATCGGGTACCACTCGTGGCCCTTGAGCAGGGCTTCGCAGGAGTTGAAGTCCCAGCCGAAGAAGGCGTTGATGGTCAGCGTGATGTCCTCGATGACCTGGCGGTCTTTCGGGTCGAGGAAATCGATGTCCATGCGATAGCGGTCATGCAGGGGTGCATCCGGGTCGTAGTTGACCACCCGGGTCTGCGGACCCAAGCCGATGCAGCGCACGAAGCGGTCAAACGGCAGCACCGCGGCTTGCAGGTGCATCACCGAGGTGCCGCTGGCCTCGTAGGCCGTGCGCAGTTCGGCTTCGTTGTTGATCCGGGTGACTCCGCGCCAGCCGCCGCCGTCGTAGGGCTTCATGAAGTGCGGATAGCCGACCTTGGCGCCGATCTCTCCGAGGTCGAAAACCCGGGCGTAGCGCTTCAGCGTGGCTTCGAGGTCGGCGTAGCTGTCGTAGGCCTTGGGCGGCAGCATCCAGGTATCCGGAATCGGCATCCCCAAGCGCATCATGGCGCAGTAGCTGGTGTGCTTTTCGTTGGACTGGATCGACCAGGGATTGTTGAAGACGTAGGTGTCGTTCATCACCACGGCCTTCTTGATCCACTCGCGCGCGGTGTAATACCAGTGGGTCAGGCGGTCGATCACCACGTCGTAGCGCACCGGCTGGCGCAGATTGAAGGGCTCGATGGTGACCCGCTCGACGTGGAACTCCAGGGTCTCGCCGTTCCAGGGGATGTTCAGCTCCAGGCGCTTGAGGATTTCCTCGAAGCAGATCGGCCAGCAGATGTCGGCCCCCAGGCATAAACCGATTTGCCGCGTGCGCTTGACCATGCCTGGATCCTGAAATGGGCTTGACGGCGCTAGTCTTGCACAGTGCTGCGCGGGCGGGAAGCGTCAGCTACTCATAAACCATCCACAGGGGCCCGGGGAACAGCCAGGACAGGCCGCTGCGCAGTCGATCGCGCCAGTTTTCCCAGTTGTGCGCGTCGCGTGCTTCCTCGAAGCGCACGTCGATGCCCTGCGCGCTCAGCAGCGGCGCCATTGAGCGATTTTCGTAAATCAGCGATTCATAAATGCCGCAGGACTGGTAGATGCGCTCGGCCGGCATACCCGGATTGATGCGGAAGGCGTTGACAAAGCGCACCACCGGATCGAACACCGGCCCGCGCTGGTGGTGGCCCAGGTCGCTGAAGGCAAACGAGCCCGACTGCAGCAGCAGGCGCCCGAAGCGCTGCGGGTAACGCCAGGCCGCGTGCAGCGTGGCCACCCCGCCGAAGCTGGCGCCCATCAGGCCGCGCGCGCGCGGGGTATCGATCAAGGGCAAGTGATCGGCCAGCGCCGCAGGAATCTCCTCAGCGACAAAACGGGCGTGGCGGTCATCACCGGCATACTCATTCAGACGATCCGGCGACTGGGTGAAGGCCACGATCAGCGGCTCGATTTCCAGGCGCTCGATCAGGTTGTCGAGCACCGTGGTGAAGGCCGCGTAGCGCAGGTAGTCCAGGCCGTCATGCACGATCAGCAGGCCGTAGCGCCGACTGGGTCGATAACGCGCCGGGAGATAAACGCGAATATCGCGCGATTGTTCGAAGGCCTGGCTGGCCACGCTGAAGGATTCCAACCGGCCGCGGCGCTCGGCTTTGGCTCGCGTCCATTCCGGGCGCTGGTAGCCATAGGCCCGGCATACGGAATTGGCGCCGAAGGGGTCGGCGGCCTGCACGCGGTTGAG
>SKKM01000311.1 GCA_007121485.1 Wenzhouxiangella sp.
ACGGCTCGTTTTCTTTAACCTTGACGCTGGGCATTAAAACTCGGTCCAATTTTCAAAGTGGAAAGTTCCCCATTATAAACCGCAAGACCGGGCATATGCAAAGCATTCTGGGCATCGAAACCTCCTGCGACGAAACCGGCGTGGCCGTCTACCGGCCCGATGCCGGGATCATCGCCGAGCTGGTCTACACCCAGGCCGATCACGCGGCCTTCGGCGGCGTGGTGCCGGAGCTGGCCTCGCGCGACCACGTGCGCAAGCTGCCCGGCATGCTGCGCGAGGTGCTGAATCGGGCCGGCATGGCGGCGAGCGACGTCGACGGCGTGGCCTACACCGCCGGTCCGGGCCTGGCCGGGGCCTTGCTGGTCGGGGCGGCGACCGCGGTGGCCTTTGCCGCCGCCCTGGACAAGCCGGCGATCGCCGTGCATCACATGGAGGGGCATCTGCTCTCGCCGCTGCTCGACGCCCGGGACCGGCTGGACTTCCCCTTCGTCGCCCTGCTGGTCTCCGGCGGACACACCATGCTGGTCGAGGTGCGCGGCGTGGGCCAATACCGCCTGCTCGGCGACACCCTGGACGATGCCGCCGGCGAGGCCTTTGACAAGACGGCCCGTCTGCTGGGCCTGGGGTTCCCGGGCGGGCCCGAGGTGGCCCGCCTGGCCGAGCGCGGAGACGACACGCGCTTTGATTTCCCCCGGCCCATGGTCAATCGGCCGGGGCTGGACTTCAGCTTTTCTGGCTTGAAGACGCATACCCGCGTCCTGGCCGGCAGCGTTGGCAAGGAAGACCATGCCGATATCGCCGCCGGCTTCGAGCGGGCCGTGGTCGAGACCCTGGTCATCAAGTGCCGGCGGGCGCTGAAGGAAACCCGGCTCGAGCGCCTGGTCATTGCCGGCGGCGTCAGCGCCAATCGCCGATTGCGCGCAGCCCTCGACTCGGCCTTGCCCGGGCAGGTGTACTATCCGCCGCTTCATCTGTGCACCGACAACGGCGCGATGATTGCCCACGCCGGCTGGCACCGGCGCGGCGAGGGACGAACGGACGGCCGGATTGCGGTGCGGCCGCGGTGGCCGCTGGAGCAGTTGGGGCCGGTTGCGAATGAGGGGTCGGGGGCTAGGGACTAGGGACTAGGGTGGTTCAGAGGCGTTCGGGGCGGCGGTGGCTGAAGTTCGGGCCGACTTTCAACTTTCACGATTGGGATTATTGAATTGGACATTGTTTTTGTATCGGATCTGGATATTGATACGGTCATTGGGATTTTTGACTGGGAGCGCGAGATTCGGCAGACCGTGCGCCTGAACATCGAAATGAATACCGACGTGCGCAAGGCGGCCTTGACCGACCGGATCGAGGATGCGCTGGACTACAAGGCCGTCTCCAAGCGTCTCATCGCCTTCGTCGAAAAGTCCGAATTCGGCCTGGTCGAAACGCTGGCCGAGCGCTGCGCGGAAATCATCCTCAACGAGTTTCCCGTGCAGTGGGTGCGCCTCAAGCTGGACAAGCCTGGCGCCGTGCGCGGTTCGCGTTCAGTCGGTATCCTGATCGAGCGCGGCCAGAAGCCCTGACAAGGTTCCAAGACGCGATTTTCCAACCGCGGATGAACGCAGATGAACGCAGATGGAAAAGCGCTTCCAGCACGATTGGGCCCGTGCGATCGTTGAGCGGTGCCGTGCTTGCTCTTGGAGGATTGCTTCCCGTTGGCAGTCCTAATCCGCGTTCATCCGCGTTCATCTGCGGTTAATTGCTTTTAATCCTGTCCGAGCGCAGCCAAGGCACGATTCAACATGACGAGCAGTCAAGCACAGGGTCAAGCCAGTGGCGTCGAGGTCTACCTGGGCCTGGGCAGCAACCTCGATGCCGAGCGGCACATCGCGGCCGGTTTCGCCGCCTTGCGTCGGCAGTTCGGCGAGGTCCTATGTTCGCCGGTGTACCGCTCGCCGGCGGTCGGCTTCTCCGGCGACGATTTCCTCAACGCCGCGGCGCGGATTCGCACCGACTGGCCGGTCGGGCGTCTCAAGGACTGGCTGACCGAGCTGGAGAACGCCCACGGCCGCGACCGCACTCAGCCCAAGTTTTCCGACCGGTCCCTGGACATCGATATCCTCCTGCACGGCGACAAGGTCGGCGAGCACGACGGCCTGTTCCTGCCGCGCGAGGAGGTGCTGGAATACGCTCACGTGCTCAAGCCGCTGGCCGACATCGCGCCGGGCCTGCGCCATCCGGTCACCGGCCTGTGCTTTGCCGAGCACTGGCAGGGATTCAGGGGTGACCGCGTCCTGCAGGCACTGTAAGCTGGACGTTCACGCGTTCGCCTGGAGTCAACAAGCATGAGTTCGCACCATCCCGCCCCCGAAGACAGCCTGCTGCTGCTGGTCGACGTGCAGGGCAAACTGGCCCGGCTGATGCACGAATCCGACGCCATGATCCGCCAGCAGGGGATTCTCATCGAAGCCTGCCGCCTGCTCGAGGTGCCGATCGTCTGGGCCGAGCAGCTGCCCGACAAGCTCGGCCCCACCGTGCCCGAACTGGTCGAGAAGCTCGACGGCCTGTCGCCCCTGGCCAAGTCCAGTTTCGGCTGCTGTGGTGATGCCCAGCTGATGCAGGCCATCCGCGCCAGCGGCCGGCGCCAGGTGCTCCTGTGCGGCATCGAGGCCCATGTCTGCGTGTGGCAGACGGCGGCAGCGCTCAAGAGCGAGGACTACGCCGTGCACCTGGTCTGCGATGCGGTGTCTTCGCGCTCGGCCTTCAATCGCGACATCGCCTTCCGCCGCATGGCCGCCGCCGGCGTTTGCCTGAGCAACGTCGAGATGGTGCTGTTCGAGCTGATGCAGACGGCGGAGCACGCGCGCTTCCGCGAGGTCACTCGCCTGCTCAAGTAATCGCCCATTCTTCGGGCCAAGGCCCTCTGGCCGACCACGTTTGCCGATCAGTGACCGGCGTCAGAGGAACAGATCCGGCAGCAGCCGCTCGCCGGGCTTGACCGCGTAGGGTTCGAGGTCGGTGACCCCGGCCCGCGCCAGCACCTCGTCGTCGATGAAGAAGTTGCCGCTGAGTTCGGCCGCCGGCTGGGTCAGGATCCAGCGGGCGGCATCGGCCATGATCTCGGGCTTGCGGCAGTTCTCCGGCTTGACCGCGCCGCCCAGCATGGCCAGCGCCGCGGTGGCGATGACGGTGCGTGGCCACAGCGCGTTGACCGCGATGCCGTCGGACTTGAACTCCTCGGCCATGCCCAGGACGCACAGGCTCATGCCGTACTTGGCCATGGTGTAGGCCACGTGCGGCGCGAACCACTTCTTGTCCATGTTCAGCGGCGGCGACAGGTTGAGGATGTGCGGGTTGTCGGCCTGTTTCAGGTAGGGCAGGGCGGCCTGCGAACAGACGAAGGTGCCGCGAACGTTGACCCCGAACATGAGGTCGAAGCGCTTCATCGGCACCTCCGGCGTCGGCGCCAGGAAGATGGCCGAAGCGTTGTTGACCAGGATGTCGATGCCGCCGAAATGCTCGGCGGCCTGCGCCATGGCGGCGGCGACCGCGTCCTCGTCGCGGATGTCGAGTTTGATCGCCAGGGCCTTGCCGCCGGCGGCTTCGACCTCCTCGGCGACCGAGTGAATGGTGCCCGGCAGCTTGGGATGCTTGCGCTCGGTCTTGGCCGCAATGACGATGTTGGCGCCGTCGGCGGCGGCGCGCAAGGCGATGGCCTTGCCGATGCCGCGCGAGGCGCCGGTGATGAACAGGGTCTTGCCGGATAGAGAGTCGGTCATGCAGCGAATCCTTGCGAAAACCAGAAATGAACCGGCAGGGCCGGTGACAATGCGCCCGGGCCGGCATCAACACGGCCCGGCAAGCAAGGGCCTTATGCTACCCGAGCCAGTTTGAAGCAGGGCCTTTTCAACAGGCAGTTTCCAGACCTCGCGCATGGATAACGGTTTTCTCGCCGGCTTGATGGACCTGATCGACGCCCGCCCGATGTGGCTGGTCGCAGCCGCGTTCGCGTTCGCGTTTCTGGAATCGCTGGCCATCGTGGGCCTGATCGTGCCGGGCATCCTGCTGCTGTTCCTGGTCGGCGCCGTGGTCGGTTTCGACCCCGCTCTGTTCCTGTGGGTGTGGCTGGCGGCCACGCTCGGCGCTCTGAGCGGCGATCTGGTCAGCTACTGGATCGGGCGCCATTTCCGCGCTCGCATTCCGCATTTCTGGCCCTTCCACCAGCGCCCGGAACTGCTGCAGGGCGGGCAGCAGCTGGTCACCCGCCATGGCGGCAAGAGCATATTCATCGCCCGCTTCATCGGCCCCATGCGTCCGGTGGTGCCCATGCTGGCCGGCATGCTCGGCCTCAGGCGCTGGGTGTTTGTCGTCTTCGCCGTACCGGCCGGCTTGCTGTGGGCCCCGCTGTACCTGATGCCCGGGATGGTGTTCGGCGCCTCGCTGGACCTGGCCGCGGAGCTGGCCGGCCGTCTCGTGCTGCTGCTGGTGCTGACCGTGCTCGGTGTCTGGTTCGTAGCCTGGATCACGCGGGTCATCTACGAGTTCACCGCCCGGCGCAGCGGATGGTGGCTCAAGAGCCTGGTGCGCTGGGCCAATCGCCACCCGGTGGCCGGCCGCCTGGTCGGTGATCTGTTCGAGCCCGGTCGTCACCAGGTCATCTCGATCGCCCTGCTCGGCCTGTTGATGACGGCGGCCCTGGTCATGCTGGTCTCTTTGCTGATCGTGGCGCCGTTCGCCCTGCCGGCATGGGACGCCGACCTGCAGATCGTCGGCCTGGCCGCCAGCCTGCGCAGCCACCTGGCCGATCCGGTATTCATGGTCCTGGTGCTGGCGGCCGATGCCCGCGTGCTGGCGCTGCTGAGCGCGGTCGTGGCCCTGCTGTTGCTGGCCCAGCGTCGCCACCATGCGTTGCGCTACTGGGTGGCGGCGGTGGCCGGCGGCTGGCTGCTGGCCGAAATCACCGCGGCCCTGATGGGCCTGGTCGTGCCGGTGGACGCCACCGGCTCGGGCCTGGACGAGGTGCCGCACCGGGCCTTTGCCCTGGCCACGCTGGTTTTCGGCTTCTTTGCCGTCATGATCGCCAAGGATCTCAGCGCGCGCCGGCGCAAGTGGCCTTACCTGGCCACCAGCGTGGTGCTGTCGGCCCTGGGCTTCGCCCAGTTTTACCTCGGCCAGGCCTCGGTCATCGGTCTGCTGGCCGCCTTTGCCCTGGGCCTGGGCTGGCTGGCGCTGGTCGGCATGGCCTACCGTCGGCGCGCGCGGCCGCGCACCCATCCGGTTGGGTTCGCGCTGGTGCTGTCGCTGGCCTTTGTCACGATTGCCGGGCTGCACGTGTCGGTCGCCTTCGACGACAAACTGGCCGCCAGCCGCCTTGCCTTGCCGGAGCGCCAGCTCGAGCGGCGGCAGTGGATCGAGACCGAATGGCAGCGCCTGCCGGAGCGTCGTTCCATGCTCGGCTCGTATCAGGTGCAGCGCTTCGACCTGCAGCTGGATGCGCCGTTGTCCGAACTGAAAACGGCGCTGCTGCAAGCCGGCTGGCGCTATCCGCCGACCGGCGATCCGCTCAGCCTGCTGCGCCACATGGCCGCGGCCCCCGACGGCGAAGCACCCAATCTGCCGCGCGATTTCGCCGGGCGGGCGGAAGACCTGCTGCTGGTCCTGGACCTGGCCGACGATGAGCGCATCGTGCTGCGCCTGTGGGATTCGGGCACGCGCCTGCTGCCAGGGGCCACGCCGCTGTGGCTGGGCCAGGTGCGCCACACCCGGCTGGAGCCGGGCTGGTGGGGCTTGCAGCGCTGGAAGGAGCTACCCGGGACGCGCCCGGAGGCCTTGCGCGCGCTGCTGGATTCGCTGCCGGAGAAAGAAGCCTTCGAACAGCCGGACGGCAGCGTCCTGCTCAGTCTTCTTCCGCGGACCGCAGCGTTGCCTGCTCGACCAGCGGCATCAGCGTTTCCAGGCGCTGCTGCGGATCGGTGATTTCAAGCAGCTGCTGGGCCTGCTTGAGCTCCAGCGGAAGGATCGAGGCCAGGGCAAAGCCCAGGCTGCCGGCGTTGTCCGGGTCGACCTGCAGCTGGGCGGACAGCTGCTCGTGGCGCAGCAGTTCGCGCATCAGCGTTTGCAGGGTGGCGTACTGCGGGGCCACCGGCCGGGCCGGTTCGGGCGGCAGCCAGGCGACCTGGCCGATCAGCAGGCCGTCGTGGCGCGCCTGGGTGGATTCGACCAGAAAGCGCCGCTGGCCGCGCGTGGCCAATCCCAGCAGGCCGTCTTCCAGGGTGGTGAAGTCGGTGATGATGGCCTCGGTGCCGATGCGCGCATGCCAGGCCTCGCCCTGATCGTCCTCCGGGAAGCGCGCCACCACGCCGAATCCGTGGCCGGCGCGCATGCACTCGCGCACCATATCGATGTAGCGCGACTCGAAGATGCGCAGCGGCAGCAACGCGTCCGGAAAGAGGACGGTCTGCAGCGGAAACAGCGGCAGCGATTCGCTCATTCTTCCCCCTTGACGAAGCGCTGCGGCGCGTTGCCGAAGCCCTTGTTGCTCATGAACACCACGTGGTCCCCGGGACGGACGGCGTCGCGCAGATCCTTCAGCAGGTTGCTGATCTGGCGCCGCGGACGGCCCTGGCCGTCGAGCTTGGCCAGGATTTCGCCCGGATCCCAGTCCATGGCGTCGTTGGTCTTGAACCAGACATGGTCGGCCGCGGCCAGGGCCGGCGCCAGTTCATTGACGTGGTAGCCGCCGCGCATGGTGTTGCTGGCCGGCTCCAGCGCGACCAGGATGCGCGCCCCGCCGATGCTGCGGCGCAGGCCTTCGAGGGTCAGGCGGATGGCCGTGGGGTGATGGGCGAAATCATCGTAGACGCGCGCGCCGTTGACCTCGCCGAGGAACTCCAGGCGACGCTTGACGCCCTGGAACTCGGCCAGCGCGGCGGCCGCCGCGGCTGGCGCCACGCCGACCGCGTCGGCCGCGGCCAGGGCGGCCAGCGCGTTCATGGCGTTGTGGCGCCCGGTCAAGGGCCACTGGAGTTCGGCGACCCGCTCGCCGGCGCGATGAAAGACCAGTTGACGGCCGGCCGGCTCGGCCAGCTCGACCTGCCAATCGCCTTCCTCGCCCGTGCCGAAGCGGGTCAGCCGGCTCCAGCAGCCGCGCTCGAGCACGCTCTTCAGCGCGTTGTCGTCGCCGTTGACGACGATGGTGGCGTTGCCGGCAATGGTGCGCACGAAATGGTGAAACTGCTGCTGGATGGCGGCCAGGTCGCTGTAGATGTCGGCGTGGTCGAATTCGAGGTTGTTGAGGATGGCCACGCTGGGCCGGTAATGGACGAACTTGGCGCGCTTGTCGAAGAAGGCGGTGTCGTATTCGTCGGCCTCGACCACGAACAAGTCCTCGCCGCTGCGGGCCGAGACGCCGAAGTTGTTCGGCAGCCCGCCGATCAGAAAACCAGGCTCAAGCCCGGCGTGTTCGAGGATCCAGGCCAGCATGCTCGCGGTAGTGGTCTTGCCGTGCGTGCCGGCCACGGCCAGTACGCGGCGCCCTGCCAGGTAGTTTTCGCCCAGCCAGCCGGGCCCGGAGGCGAAAGGCAGTCGGTCGTTGAGGATGCGCTCGATGCACGGATTGCCGCGGCTGAGCGCGTTGCCGATCAACACCAGGTCCGGTGTCGAATCCAGGACCGCCGGATCATAGCCTTCGGTCAATTCGATGCCCAGAGCCTCAAGCTGGCTGCTCATGGGCGGATAGACGTTCTGGTCCGATCCGCTGACCTCGTGACCGTCGGCGCGCGCCAGTGCTGCCAAGCCGCCCATAAAGGTGCCGCAGATGCCAAGAATATGAATTTTCACAGAGGCCCCGCCACGCTGCTGATGATGCCGAAAGACAGAACGAAAAGTAGCATGGCCACTGCGAGCCCGGCGGCAAAGCTGGTGTCCAGGGCATGACGCCAGATGTGGGCATCAACCACGAACGACCAGAAAAACACCAGCAGGCTGATGATGATCACCGGCGCGGCCGGCTCGCCGCCGGTATCGAAGCCCAACGGCAAGGTAATCATTGACAGCAAGGCGCTGGTGCCAAACAGCGCGCTCAGGGTCTGTTCCCAGCGGCTGGCCCGGTCTCGCAGCTTGAGAACGATCCACACCAACACCAGAGGCAGCCCGGTGGCCAGCAGCAGCACGGCGGTCGGATTGTCCGGGGTGCGACCGATATTCAGGCTGAGTGCAGCGATCAAAACGTATAAGCTCAGGCAGGCCAGAAGGACGCTGCGCCCGGCTGGCAGATCCTGCGGGCCGCGCCGCAGCAGGACGATATCAATCAAACGCGCAAACAGAGAACTCATGGACGACAATCTTGGCAGGATGCGCTGGTGAGCGGGACTCGGGAAATCGACGAATACACAGCCGATGCGGTGCTCGATGTGCGTGGCCACGAATGCCCGGTGCCGGCAACCGAGGCGCGCAAGCGCCTCGATGACATGGCGCCGGGCCGCGTTCTTGAAGTCATCACTACCGACCCCCTGGCCGCGGTTGATCTACAGATTCTATGCGATCGTTGTGGGCACGCGGTACTGGCCACCCGCGAGTCCGCCGACGGATTGACGGTGTGGATTCGGGTCAGTCCAGGGCATCCACCAGACGCTGGTTGATGGTCTCGATGTCGCCGATGCCGTTGACTTCGACCAGAAGGCCGCGTTCGCCGTAATACCCGGTCACCGGGGCGGTCTGCTGGTGATAGACGGACAAGCGGTTGCGCACGACGGCTTCGGTATCGTCCGAGCGGCCTTCTTCAGCCGCCCGCTTGGCCAGGCGCTGCACGATCTGCTCTTCGTCGACGGTCAGCTCCAGCGCCTTGTCGACCGGCTGTCCGAGTCGCGCCAACAGCTCATCGAGCGCCTCGGCCTGAACCAGGTTGCGCGGGAAGCCGTCGAGAATGTAACCGTCGGCAATATCGGGCTGACCCAGACGTTCCTCGATCAGGCCCAGCACCAGCTCATCGGAAACCAGCTCACCGGCGTCCATGGCCGCCTTGGCCTTCAGTCCCAGTGGCGTGCCCGCCTTGACCGCGGCGCGCAGCAGGTCACCCGTGGAGATGTGCGGAACCTGCAGGCGCTCCTTGAGCAGCGCGGCCTGGGTGCCCTTGCCCGAGCCGGGCGGTCCGAGAAGTACGATACGCATGGTGAAGGTTGGAGGTCAGCGCCCGATGTAAAAAGACAAGCCGATAAAGCTAACCGCAGCGGGGCAGGGTGTCAAATGAGATCGTCGGCGGTAGACTGGACCCAATTCGGCACCGGGACGGCCCCGCAACATCGATATGGACACCAAGCCCAGGAACATCCTCTATGCCCAGTCCGGCGGTGTGACGCCGGTGATCAATGCCAGCGCCGCCGGCGTGATCGCGGCGGCGCGCGCCAGCGGACGGGTCGGCCGCGTGCTCGCTGCACGCAACGGCATCCTCGGCGCGCTGACCGAGGATCTGATCGACACCGCCCAGTTCAGCGACCAGGAATTGCAAAGACTCGAACAGACGCCCGGCGGCATTTTCGGCTCTTGCCGCTACAAGCTCAAGAGCCTGGATGACAACCGCCGCGAATACGAGCGGCTGGTCGAGGTGTTCAAGGCCCACGAGATTGACTGCTTTCTTTACAACGGTGGCAACGACTCGGCCGACACCGCGCTCAAGGTCTCGCAGATCAGCCGCGAGATGGGCTTCGAGATCCAGTGCATCCACATCCCCAAGACCATCGACAACGATCTGGAAGGCACCGACAACTCGCCCGGCTTCGGTTCGGTGGCCAAGTACGTCGCCGTCTCGATCCTTGAAGCCAGCCTGGACGTCCAGTCCATGGCCTCGACCTCGACCAAGGTCTTTGTGCTTGAGGTCATGGGCCGGCATGCCGGCTGGATCGCCGCGGCCGGTGGCCTGGCCCGGCGGCAGGCCGGTGACCCGCCGCACGTCATCCTGTTTCCGGAAATCGCTTTCGACGAGGATCGCTTCCTGGCTGCGGTGCGCCAGGCGGTCGAGACGCACGGCTATTGCTCGGTGGTGGTTTCGGAGGGCGTGCGCAATGGCGAAGGCCAATTCCTGGCCGATGCCGGCACCACCGACGCCTTCGGCCACCGCCAGCTCGGCGGGGTCGCCCCCACCGTGGCCGGACTGATCAAGCAGCGGCTGGGCTACAAGTACCACTGGGCGGTCAGCGACTACCTGCAGCGCTCGGCCCGCCATATTGCCTCACAAACAGACCTAGACCAGGCTCGCGCCGTGGGCGAGGCGGCCGTTGACTTGATCCTGGCCGGAGAACACGGCGTACTGGCCGGCATCGTGCGTGAATCCAGTAATCCTTATCGCTGGAGCATCCGGCCGGTGCCTCTGGATCAGGTTGCCAACCACGAAAAGAAGATGCCGCGGGAGTTCATCAGTGAGGACGGCTTCGGCATCACCGAGGCTTGCCGGCGCTACCTGCAGCCGCTGATTGCCGGCCAGGCTTATCCCGATTACAGCGCCGATGGCTTGCCGGACTACCTGCGCAAGGGCTTGAAAAGCCTGCCCCGCCGTTTGCCCGGGTTCGAAGTCTGATCGGCCCGGCGGGCGGGGCCGCTCGACGCCGTTTGTTCATCCGGACCGCACAGGTCTTAAAAAAACCTTAATTTCGTCGTTGAAAGGGGTAAAGGCCGGGGCTATACTCCATGAATGTTTCCAGCCAAGGTGTTACCGAAATGACGGAAAGTTCTAACAAGATCATGTTCCGCAGCTCGCTGCTTGCCGCAGCCATCGCTGCCAGCCTTTACGGCGTTCAGGGCTGGGCCCAGGACGAAGCCGAAGAGGACGAAGACGCACCGGCGGTGACCGAAATCACCGACCGCGTGACGGTCACCGGGTCGCTGCTGCGCCGTGACGAGTTCACTTCGGCTGCCCCGTTACAGATCATTACAGCCGACACCCAGGTTCAGCTTGGCCAGGTCGACACCGCTGAATTCCTGCAGCGCTCCAGCATCGCCGCGGGTGCCACTCAGATCAACAACCAGTTTGCCGGTTTCGTGGTCGAGGGTGGCACCGGTGTCAACACCGTCTCCCTGCGCGGTCTGGGGCCGCAGCGCACGCTGGTCGTCCTGAACAATCGTCGCCCGGGTGCGGCCGGAACGCGCGGTCAGGTCGGTGCTTTCGACTTGAACGTGATTCCGTCCTCGATCATCCAGCGCGTCGAAATCCTGAAAG
>SKKM01000120.1 GCA_007121485.1 Wenzhouxiangella sp.
ATCGCCGCCGTGATCGCGGCCGGCTTCACCTGGCTGGCGGTGCTGGCGGTGCTGACGGCTGTGGTCGGGGCTTTCTACTACCTGCGCGTGGTCAAGGTCATGTACTTCGACGAGCCGGAGGTGGAGCAGGCGGCCAGCGCGCCGGTCGACTTCCGCGCCGTGCTGACCGTCAACGGGGTGGCCATGCTGGGCCTGGGCCTGTTCTCCGGCGGGCTGATCAGCCTGTGCCTGAGCGCGTTCGTGGTGTCTTGATCGAAGCGCTCGGGCCGACGGCCTGAGCGAGCGCCCTGCTAGAGGCTGCTGGAACCGCTGACCGGAGCCGGCTCACGCTCCGGGCTGGCTCGATGTTTGGTGCGCTGGCTGAACTGGCCCAGCGTCGGATCGATGCGGAACTGGTCCCGGAACAGGCGTTCCTCGCGGCTGTCTTCGATCACCAGCAGGAATCCCGTGCTGCCGCCCACGCGCATCACCTGACGCTGACCGGGCTGGTTGTCGGACCCGGCGCTGATCTGCAGTTGAAACAGCCGGGTCAGGCGCGATTCGTGCTCGGTGAAAGGGCGGGTCTGCAGGTCTCCGTCTTCCGTGACCGACAGGGCCCGAAGGAAAATCTGCCAGTCCCCGGACGCCGGCTCGCCGCTCGCATCCATGCTCAAATCCGGGGGTATGACGACACCGGTTTCGGCGACCAGATTGATCAGGCGTTGTTCGCCGGGCGCCAGACGCAAGGTCATCTCGCTCAAGCGCCCGGCGGTGCAGCCGATGTCCAGCCATTCGGACTCGATTTCATTGCCCTTGGACAGGAGTTTCAGTGCAGCGGAACGGGCTGCGGAGTCCGGGGCGGGAATCGGCGCAAGGGCGTCCAGCGAGTCGAGCACGCAATCCTGCCCGGCCAGCGCGGTACCGCCAAACGCCGCCAGCGCGAGCGCAACGGCCAAGCCAGGCCGGCTAGCGGGTCGAACGGTCGATGTGGCGACTGGCTTCAAGGATACGGTCAACGGCCGGAACCATTTCCAATTGTAGTTCATCTCCGCCGATTAGAAAAACCGCTGCCGTCTGTGCCATGCTGAAGCCTCGAGATCCAGCCGCCAGCGATTCGCTGTAACCGACCGAACATGCCAACACCGGATCCCCGCGAGATTGCCGCACAGCTGGAGCAGCAGGCCGGCGATGACGATGAGCGCTTCGCCCGCCTGGTGCCGCTGGTGTACGAGGAATTGCGCGCCATGGCCAGTCGCCAGATGCGCGCGCAGCGCCGCGATCACACCTTGCAGGCCACCGCCCTGGTCAACGAGGCTTGGCTGCGTCTGGCCGGCAGCGAGCAGCAAAGCTGGGCCGATCAGCGCGAGTTCCTGCTGGTGGCGGCCACCGTGATGCGCAACGTGCTGGTCGACTACGCGCGCCGCCGTAACGCCGCCAAACGGCCCAATCCGGAGGACCGGATCAGCGTCGAAGATGTCCAACCGGGCGATCCTTTCGGCGCCGACTTGCTGGCCATGGACCAGGCCCTGGAGCAGCTGGCCGAACTGGATGCCCGCCAGGCTCAGATCGTCGAGTTGCGCTATTTTGCCGGCCTGAACATTCCCGAAACGGCCGAGGCACTCGATGTCTCCGAATCCACCGTGACCCGCGAATGGCGCATGGCGCGGGCCTGGCTGAAACGCGCGCTGGCCTGAATCGAGTTCAGCGCTGCGAGTCTCGTTCCGCGCGCTCGGTCTCCACGGCGCTCAGTCGCGCCATCAGGTTGCTGCGCAGCGACGCCTGCAGCGGCCCCGCATCATCCTGGTCGAGCAGATCCAGGGCCTCGCGATAGACCGCGGCGGCTTCGGCCAGGCGGTTCTGCAGGGCCAGCGCGCTGCCGAGTATGTCCAGCGCCGATGCCTGGTAGCGGGCCTCGATCACGCTCGAAGGGTCTGCGTGATCGCCGGCCAGCAAATCCCGGATCAGCCGTTCGGCCACCTCCGGCTGGGCCAGGCGCAGATGCAGCGCGGCCTGGTTCGACACCGACAGGCGGTACAGGTAATGTCCGCGGCCGGCGACCTGCTCGATCATCCCGGCGGCCTGGGCAAAGGCCTCGATCGCCTCGCGGTCGCGGCCGGCCCGTGCCAGTGCCACCCCGTGATTGCCCAGGCTGTTGGCCAGGCGCTGGCTGGGGCCGATCAGCCGGCGATGGTCGCTGATCAAGGCCTCGAAGCGCTCGGCCGCGGCCTCGGGGTCGCTCAAGGTCAGTGCAGTGGCGAACACATGGCGCCCGCGCAGGCGACGCGGATCGTCCTGGCCGTAGATCTCGCTTGCCAGCGCCTCGGCCTGGGTCGCCATCTCCAGCGCTTCGGCCGCCTGCTCGACAAACACGTAGGCGGCCACCAGGGCTGCCCGCGTCTCGAACAGCAGCTCGCGCGGCGGTTCGGTGCGGGCGCTGAGTCTCCGTTCGATCCGTTCCAGTTGCGCAATCGTCTCGGACATCGGGACGTCCATCAGGTTGGCCTGGTTGCGCAGCACGCGGACCTGCAGGGCAGTGACCTCATCGCCCTCGATCATGCCGGCATCGGCAAGCAGTCCGATCGCTTTGAGATCGGCCGCGATGGCTTCTTCGGCGCGACCGGCCGCATCCAGGGCCGTCGCCAGGTCGGCCTGAATCCGCGCCCGCTCCAGCGGCTCGACCTGCGCCGCCAGATGGCCCTGGGCCTCGCTGAGCAGCGGCAGCGCCTGTTCGCCCAGCCCGAGGGCGTTGTAGGCGCGCCCCAGGGTCAGATGAATGGAGCCGAGGACCGCCGGGTTGAAGTCCTCGCTGGCGGCCAGGCGGGTACTGCCCATGTCCAGCAGCTCGCGCACGGTGACCGCGTTGCCGCGTGAGGGCAGGGAGTCGGCGCCGGAGAAAATCTCGTTCATGAAGCCGGTGACCGCTTCGGCCCGGTCGCGCTCCCAGGCAATGCGCTCGATCTGGCGTTCGCGATCGACCAGGAAGACGGCCA
>SKKM01000058.1 GCA_007121485.1 Wenzhouxiangella sp.
TCGCGCCCGAGCGTGTTGCTGGCGCGGGCGGCAATCTCGTCGCGGTAGTCGTCCGGGTCGACCAGCAGCACGACCGCCAGCATCAGCACCAGCACCACGGCCAGCAGGCCACCGATCACGATCAACAGTTTGCGCACCTGGTCTTCTCCCGGCGTTTCAACGCCCGCTTGCCACGACAGTCAGCATATGCGGCTTTGGACTGCGAAAGCACGGCAAGGTGCGATGAAGACCGGCGGGATCGCCGTGTCCCCGTGACCTGCGTGTAACCGGCAGCGGCTAAAATCGAGCGCTGATCCGACCTGTTGCCGCCTGACCATGCGCTCTGCCCTGCTATCGACCTGCTTTCTGGCCCTGGTGCTGTCCCTGAGCGGCTGCCAGGACACCCGCCCCGTGGCGGAGGAAGAGCGGCCGCTGCCCTTGCTGCTGATCTCCATCGACGGCTTCCGCTACGACTACTTTGACCTGGCCGAGATCCCGGCGATCCAGCGCCTGGTCGACGGCGGGGTCAAGGCCGACGGCCTGCATCATGTGTTTCCGACCAAGACCTTTCCCACCCACTACAGCATTGTCACGGGCTGTCATGCCGGCACGCACGGCGTGGTCGCCAACAGCATGTGGGACCCGGATCGCGACGCGCGCTTTTCGCTGGGCAATCGCGAGGCGGTCGGCGACGGCTTCTGGTACCAGGCCTGCGAGCCGATCTGGGTCACGGCTCAAAACCAGGGCTTGCGCGCCGGCACCTACTTCTGGCCCGGCTCCGAGGCGCGCATCCGCGGCGTGCGGCCGAGTTTCTGGAAGCTCTATTCCAACGACGTGCCCCACCTGGAGCGGGTCGAGACCCTGCTGGAATGGATGGACCTGCCGGCCGAGGAGCGCCCGACCTTCCTGACCCTGTACTTCAGCGCCGTCGACTCCATGGGCCACCGCCACGGCCCGCGCGCCGATCCCGTGCGTGATGCCCTGATCGACGTCGACCACCACCTGGGCATCCTGTTCGAGGGCCTGGAGGAGCGCGGCCTGCTCGACCAGATGCACATCCTGATCACCTCCGACCACGGCATGAGCTGGGTCGACTTCGAGCGCTACATCATGCTCGACGACTTCCTCGACCTCTCGCGCGTGCTGGTCTCGGACTGGGGCCCGGCGGCACAGATCTGGGCCACCGACACCGAGGTCGACGAGATCGTCGCCGCCCTGGACGGCGCGCACCCGCACCTGCGCGTGTGGGCGCGCGAGGACATCCCGGCCCGCTTCCGTTTCGGCACGCATCGGCGCGTGCCGGACGTGGTCGCCAAGGCCGATCCGGGCTGGCTGATCTCCAATCGACCGTTCATGGCCGGCCAGCGCCAGTTTTCGCTGATGGGCCAGCACGGCTGGGACCCGGCCCTGCGCGAAATGCATGGCGCATTCGTCGTCCACGGTCCCGCGTTCGCCGCCGGCAGCCGGATTCCGACCGTGCGTTCGGTGGACCTGTATGCGCTGATGACCCATCTGCTGGGGCTGGACCCTGCCGCCGAACAGGAAGGCTCGCTGGCCCCGTTCCTGCCGCTGCTGAACCAGACCACTCCGGCCGACATCGAGCAGCGCATCTACGACTGCCAGGGCGAGCGCCTGGAAGCGCGCATCGGCCCGGCCCACATGGGACTGGTGTTCCAGGAGTTCGTGCACGTGCTGGATCGCATCGAGGAGGGCACCGACGGCTCGGAGCGCTTTGCTGAAGTGGATCTGCGCTTCGAAAGCCAGGGCGGCACGGCCAGCGCCGAGATCGACGGACGGCAGTTCAGCAACTGCCGTCTGGTGATTGCGGATCGCTGAAGCTTCGAGGGCTTGCGGCAGCGACTCCGCGACCAGAGTCAGCGGATTCCAAAGCTGGGGACGCGGGGTTGACCGCCCGGACGAGAAACAGCTAAAGCCATCCGAGGCCATCTGGCCCGGGTGCCTTCGATGCCGGCCTCCAGCGGGAGTATCCGCTTCAGTTCGACGCGGTGGCGAGGCCTTCAGCGAATACTCCCGCTGGAGGCCGGCCAGGGTCGGCGACTACTGTTGCATATCGGGCTTGCGGCCTTGCTGCAAGCGCCTTAGGTCAGTGATCGACCGCTTCAAAGCCGACGCCGCAGGCCCAGCGTGACGAAGTTCGATCCGCCGCGCTGGTCGTGGAACAGGCCGAAGGCGTCGGAGCGGTGGTGCAGACGGGCGAAACCCGACCAGTCGCTGTCGCCCGGCGGGGCGAACTCCAGCTCGATGCCGACATAGCCCAGGAAACGGGCGCTTTCGCCTTCTTCCTCCTTGGCGCGCGGTTCGATTGGCGGAATTTCGCTGGCCCAGGACAGCCCCAGGGCCAGGGCCGCGCGCGTATCGACATGGTGATCCCAGGGAAAGCGCATCCAGCGCGCCACCCAGGCCGCGTTGAACTCCCAGTGATCCTGGTCGCCGAAGTGGCGGACGACCTGGCCCTCCAGTTCCTGGCGCCAGCGCGGATGCTCGCGCACGATCATGCCGGGCGCCACGGCCAGCAGGTAGGCGTCGCGAAAGCCGGTGTCGAAGCGGGTCAGGATGTCGAGCATGCGCTCTTCGGCCGCCTGGCCGCCGTAGACGGCCAGGTGAAACAGACGCTCCCCGGCCCGCGCATCCGGCATCGCGCTCATCGCCATCATCAATCCGCAGACAAAAAGAAACCCCGCGCGTCGCCGGGCGGGGCGTATCGATTCTTGCATCGCCGCTGATCCCTGGTCCCTAACGGCGCCGGAGGTGGGCTACCTCGCTTTCGCCGATGAAGGCATAGTACAGCAGGGGGATGACCAGCACGGTCAGCAGGGTCGAGACGGCCAGACCGAAGATCAGCGAAATCGCCAGGCCGCTGAAGATCGGGTCGGTCAGGATGAAGGCCGCACCCACCATGGCCGAAATGGCGGTCAGCGCGATCGGCTTGATGCGCACCGCACCAGCCAGGATCACCGCCTCGTCCA
>SKKM01000314.1 GCA_007121485.1 Wenzhouxiangella sp.
GTGCTCGACCTGGACTACGACGAGGACTCGACCGCCGATACCGATCTCAACGTGGTCATGAACGACGGCGGCGGCCTGATCGAGATCCAGGGCACGGCCGAAGGCCACGCCTTCCATCGCCACGAACTCGACGCCATGCTGGCCCTGGCCGAAAAGGGCGTGGCCGAGCTGGTACAGGCGCAGGAGGCCGCACTCCGTGGCGCTTGAACAACTGGTCCTGGCCAGCGGCAACAAGGGCAAGCTCAAGGAGCTTCGGCACGTGCTCGAGCCGCTGCACATGCAGGTCCGCTCGCAGGCCGATTTCAAGGTCGCGCCAGTGGCTGAAACCGGGCTGACCTTTGTCGAGAACGCCTTGCTCAAGGCGCGCGAGGCGGCCCGGGTCTCGAAACTGCCGGCGCTGGGCGACGACTCCGGCCTGGTCGTGGATGCCCTGAAAGGCCAGCCCGGCATCTACTCCGCGCGCTTCGCCGGCGAAGACGCCAGCGACCGCGACAACAACGAACTGCTGCTGGAAAAACTCTCCGGCGTCATTCCGGAGCGCCGCCAGGCCGCCTTCTACTGCTGCCTGGTGCTGCTGCGCCACCATCGCGACCCGGCCCCGCTCATCGCCACCGGCACCTGGCACGGCACCATCCTCGAGGCCCCGCGCGGCCGCGGCGGCTTCGGCTACGACCCGCTGTTCTACGATCATCAACTGGGCGCGACCGCGGCCGAGTTATCGATGGCCGAAAAAGCGCAGGTCAGTCATCGCGGCAAAGCGCTGAAGGCTTTGATTGAAAATCTGAAGGGTTAAGGTTTCAGGGTTCAGGGTTCAGGGTTCAGGAAAGGCCTGCCGGAGCCATCCCTGAAACCTGAAACCTGAACCCTTCCCTGTAAAATCTCACCGTGCTCCAGCTCCCCCCACTCTCCCTCTATATCCACTTTCCCTGGTGCGTCGCCAAATGCCCGTACTGCGACTTCAATTCGCATGCGCTGAATGGGGAGCTGCCGGAGGAGCGTTACATCGACGCGCTGCTGGCCGACCTGGAGCTGGATCTGCCGCGGGTGTGGGGGCGGACGGTGCACAGCATCTTCATGGGCGGCGGTACGCCCAGCCTGTTTTCGGCCGCCGCCATGGACCGGCTGCTGTCGGGGGTGCGTGCCCGCCTGCCGCTGGCGCCCGGCGCCGAGATCACGCTGGAAGCCAACCCCGGCACGGTCGAGCACGACCGCTTCGAGGCCTACCGCGAGGCCGGCATCAACCGCGTCTCGCTGGGCATCCAGAGCTTCAACGACAGGCACCTGAAGACGCTCGGCAGGATTCACTCCGGCGGCGAAGCGGGCCGGGCCGTTGCCGCGGTCAAGGCGGCCGGGTTCGACAACTACAACCTCGACCTGATGTGGGCGCTGCCCGGACAGACGCCGGCCGAGGCGCTGGCGGACCTGGACCGGGCGCTGGATTTCGGGCCGCCGCACCTGTCGCACTACCAGCTCACCATCGAGCCCAACACCGTGTTTGCCGCCCGGCCGCCGGTGCTGCCGGACGAGGACACGGCCGGGGACATGCAGGAAGCCTGCGCGGAACGGCTGACGGCGGCCGGCCTTCAGGCCTACGAGGTCTCGGCCTGGGCCCGGCCAGGCGCCATGAGCCGCCACAACCTGAACTACTGGCGCTTCGGCGACTACTTAGGACTGGGCGCCGGGGCCCACGGCAAGATCACCCTGCCGGCCGAGCAGCGCATCCTGCGCACCCGGCGCAAGTCGCATCCGCGGCCGTATCTCAAGGCGCTGGACGATCTCAGCTTCATCGCCGAGGAAAAGACCGTCGAGGAGGCCGACCTGGTCTTCGAGTTCTTCCTCAATCGCCTGCGCCTGAGCGAGGCGTTCGGCCTGGAGGAATTCGCCGCCCTGACCGGGCTGTCACCGACCAGACCGGCCGCCGCGCTGGACCGGGCCCTGGCGCTGGATCTGCTCAGCGTGCGCGATGAGCGCTTCGAAACCACCGCGCACGGCCGCCGCTACCTGAACGATCTGCAGGCGCTGTTCCTGCCGTAGCGACAGCCGTCACAAGACGGCACCCGGCATGCCCCTACAGTACACTGCGGCAATGCCGCCCCCATCGCCACGACGCTTCGCAGCACCGCGCCCGCCGCTGCGCTGGCTGCCCATCGCCCTATGCATGGCATGGCTGCTGGCAGCGCCGATGGCGGCCGCCGAGACGTGGCTGAGAATCGACCAGCCCGACAGCGCGCTGCGCGCCCAGCTGCCGCCGGAAGCCATCGACTACGGCAGTTTCGTCTGGGTACCTGAACAGGCGCTGGGAGAACTCTCGCACCCCCGCATGCGCGGCCACAGGATCAACGCGCCCTTTGGGTTCTCCGTGGGTGGCCGCCCTGTCGATCTGGCCGGCGCCCACGCGCCGGTCCAGCGCCCACGGCCGGACCTGGATGAGCGGCCCGACTTTCACCTGCTGCAGTTCCGCGGCCCGGTCAAGCGCGCCTGGCTGGACGACCTGCGCCGCCAGGGGCTGGAACCCGTGCAGGCCGTCGCGCCGTTCGGTGTGCTGGTCTGGGGCCACGCCCGGCAGTTGCCCCAAGCAGGAGCCCGCGGCCTGGAGCACCTGCGCTTTGCCGGGCAACTGCCGACGGCGATGCGCCGCCCAGACCCGGCCGGCGTCAGGTCAGCGGATCACCCGTGGAGCCGGGCCATGATTTACGCGCCGGACGCCGAGCGCATCCTGGCCGACCTGGTCGAGGCTGGAGCCGTGCCCGGGTCGCGCCAGTCCATTGGCTACCCGTTTGAAGTCGTCGAGCTGCTGGCCGCTCCCGCCCTGCACGAGACCCTGGCCGGGATTCCAGGTGTGCTGACGGTGCAGCAGGTCACCCAGGACACCGGGCCGCGCGGCGAATTGAGCAACCTGTCCGTGGTTCGCCCCTACCAGCCCGGCCAGACCCTCGCTCCCGGCTATGCCGACTGGCTGGACGA
>SKKM01000043.1 GCA_007121485.1 Wenzhouxiangella sp.
AGGTCGTGCCGTCGGCGGAGTTGCTGGCGGCCGTGGACGGACTCGAAGGCATCAGCGCGGCACGCTTGCGCTATTGACCGGTTTTTGGCGCCCGTGGCAGCCCCGGGTACCCCTTTTTCTTCCCTGGTTCACCGAAAGCGGCTCCCGCATCACGCCACGCCAGGATCCGGCTTGCTTTGAATACGCAGTTCGCGCGCTCAGAAAGCGGCGGCGCGCCAGTCGGAGTTGATCAGGAGTTTGCCGCTGGCGTAGCAGGCGTTCAGGAAGGCATGAACCGTCGCTTCGGGCTCTCCCGACTCGGCGATCAACTGAGCCAGCGTGATCGGTCCGCGCAGGACGATCTGCGCCAGCTGGTGCAGCGTCCGATTCTCCATCGCCTCGGCAGGCGCGTGGACCAGCATGAACTGCACGTCACCTTTCAGGTCCGGATGCAGCTTGCCCGCCGACTGGGCGAGGCCGGCAAACCACTTGAGTTCACTGAGCGGACGCTGGCGGTGGCCGCGGACCCGTTCCACCAGTTCCGCGCTGCTCAGCGCAACCCCGGCGCTGCCCGGAATGGGACGGGCAAATTGCTCCGGCTTGAGATCGCTGATCGATCCATCGAAGAACCAGGCGCCCGAGCCCGGATCGATCGGCAACATCGGCCAGCCCTCGTGGCTGAGCAGGACGGGGCCGGACCAGGTCTGCAGGCGCAGGTGGTCGGCCAGGGTGCGTCCGCGCTCGATCGTGGCCGGCTGTTTGCGCGGCTCCGCGGCCGCGGCCGGCGGCACGGGTGCCGGCTTGGCCACTTCAGCCCGCACTTGCGGCTGAGACACCCCGGCCACTCTCTCCAGCACGGCGAAGAATTCGCGCGCGCGCAGCGGCTTGGCCAGGTGCGCGGGTGCGTCGAAGTGCTTGTCGGCACTCAAGGCGATGACGTTGGTCGCAGCACGCATGTCTGGCCATTCCGCCTGGCCGGTTTCAGAATCGACATCGATCACGATCACGTCGCCCCTGCCGTCCTCGAGCAGGCTCCAGGCCGGCCCGCTCCCGCGGCCGTTGGCGAGATTGAGCAGGGAACGCATGACCATGCAGTCCTTGGCGCCCACGCCCACCACTGATACCGTCAGTTCATCCTTGGCCATGCTTCGTTCCGTTCGATGGGCGCCGGCGCTTGCCTGCCTGCCGGCGCATGGTCGAGTCCCTCATCAATGTTTGCTGGCCGGCGCCATCACAAGAGCGCGCAGCAGGGCCACCACCCTGGTCATGGCCTGCTCCAGCACCCGGTGAATTTCCGCCACGCTGATCGGCTCGGCATCCAGGCCGGCGGCCGGGTTGGCGACAACGCAGAGACTGGCATAATCCAGCCCGGCCTCGCGCGCCAGCGCGGCTTCCGGCATGGCCGTCATGCCGACCATCGTACAACCGTCAGCCGCCATGCGGGCGATCTCGGCTGCCGTTTCCAGCCGCGGACCCTGGGCAACCCCGTAGCACCCACCCTCGTGCAGCGCCACGCCGGAGGCCCTGGCCGCCGCCAGCAGCGCTTCCCGTGTGGGCCCGGCGAAGGGGTGGGCAAACTCGATGTGCTGCAAGGGGCTATCGGCGTCGTCGCTGAAGCTGTGCGCGCGTCCCCAGGTGTGATCGATCAACTGGTCCGGCACCACCAGGTCGCCGGCCGCCAGGTTCGGGGCGATTGCGCCGACCGCGTTGATCGCGATGACCTGCCGCACGCCCAGGCTCTGGAGCAGACCGATATTGGCCCGGTAGTTGACCCGGTGCGGCGGGATGCGGTGCGGTTGGCCATGGCGGGCCAGAAACCAGGCCTGGCTTTGCCCCAGGCTCACGGGGACGGGCGCCATCGACGCCGCTCCCCAGGGCGTCTGCAGCTCGCCGGCCGCCGGCCGCAAGGGCTCGAACAGGTCGAGCGCGCCGGTTCCGCCGATGACGCCGAGCTCGATCATGACTGGCCAGTCGCGGACTCGGCCGGCAGCGCCCAGATCTCGTCAAGCTGCCGCCAGTAGCCGTGCCAATCCATGCCACAGCCGAACACGTAACGGTCGGGCACGGCCAGCGCCGCATCGTCTACCCAGTCGCGCGCCAGTCCGCGGTCGTGCTGCTTGACGCTCAGCACCGCGGTGACCACCGACACCGCGCCATCCTCCAGCAGCTTTTCCCGTACCGCCTGCAGCGTGTGACCTTCGTCGAAAATATCATCGACCAGCAGAATCGTGCCGTCCACCGCACTCGGCCAGCGCCCCCAGTGCAGGGAGCCGCCGCTGGTGCGTCCGCGATAGCGCGTGGCATGCACGTGGTCCATGAGGATGGGACGATGCAGCCGCCGGGCCAGCTCGACCGCCGGGTACAGACCGCCGTTCATCAGCACCATCAGGGTCACCCGCTCGTGTTCGCGCAGCCGCTCCTCCAGGCGTTCGGCCTGCGCGTCCAGGGCCCGGGCGACGGTTTCCGAATCGATCAGCCGCTCGGCGCCCTGCGGCCAACGCCCCGGCCAGCGCTCAGACCGCTCCATCGGGACTCGCCTCGCGCGCCTGCTCTTTGGCCATCATTTCCGCCTGCTCCAGTTTCAGGGTCCGGGTCGGGAACGCGATCTCGGCACCGTGGCGGGCAATGATATCGCCAATCCTCAGCAGCACGTCCTCGCGCACGGCGTGGTAGGTCGTCCAGACGGTCGTGTGGGTGAAGCAGAAGACCATGATGTCGAGCGAATGCGGCCCGTAGTTGTCGAAGTGGACCATGGTGGTCTGGCTGGTATCCAGGTCCTCGTGGGCCATGATCATGGCCCGAATGTCGTCGACCACCTTCTTGACCACGGCCTGGTCGTCGTAGCGCAGGCCAATGTGCTCGAAGATGCGCCGATGCGTCATGCGCGAGGGGTTTTCCACCGTGATGGTGGTGAAGGTGGCGTTGGGCACGTACATGGGCCGCTTGTCGAACTTGCGGATGGTGGTCATGCGCCAGCCGAT
>SKKM01000315.1 GCA_007121485.1 Wenzhouxiangella sp.
CGAAGATGCGCCGATGCGTCATGCGCGAGGGGTTTTCCACCGTGATGGTGGTGAAGGTGGCGTTGGGCACGTACATGGGCCGCTTGTCGAACTTGCGGATGGTGGTCATGCGCCAGCCGATCTTCTCGACCACGCCCTCGATTTCCTTGTCCGGCGAACGCACCCAGTCACCGACCGAAAACGGGCGGTCCATGAACACCATGAAGCCACCGAAGAAATTGGCCAGCAGGTCGCGCGCCGCCAGGCCGACGGCAATGCCGCCGACCCCGCCGGCGGCGAGAAATCCGGAAATCGGGATTTCCAGGATGCTCAGGATGGTCAGCACCCCGGTCAGCATCACGGCAATGCGCACGATGCGACCGAGCACGCTCACCGTCGTGATGTCGAAGGACTCGTTGCGCTTGCGCCGCTCGGCCACGTAGGCGCGTTCGAACCCGGTGGCCAGGCGGAAGAAGAACCAGGTCGAGGCGACCACCAGGCCGAGCTGCTGGGTGGCTCCCAGAAACTCCGGCGAGAAGTAGACGAAGTCGGTATGCGGCGTCATCACGCGCGCCGCCATGACCACGCCCTGCCACCAGATCAGCAGCGAGATGGGACGCTTGCCGGCATAGACGACGGCGTTGTCCCAGTGGTGGCGGGTCTTGTCGGCAAAGCCCTCCAGGCGCTTGATGAAAGTGCGATAAACGAGTTCCAGCAGCAGGGCGGCCAGAATGATCACGAACGCCTGCAGCACCCACCCGGGGATACCGACCACGCCACCGATATTGTCCAGATACTCAGTCATTGTTCTTCCCGGCTCAGGAGCTTCATGGAGTCACGCCAGGCCCGGAATTCCGGGACCAGCAGCTGTTCGGCCATCGACAGCATGGGCCGGCCGTGCAGCGCGGCCAGCGCATCGGCCGACACCGGGGGCAGCCCTTCGGCATCCTCGAGCACGCGGATGACCGACTGCGGGTTGCACACCAGCGCCAGCTCACAGCCCGCATCGAAGGCGGTGCGCAGGCGCTGCGGCAGCGTGCCGGCCGGCGCCGCGCCGACCATGTCGAGGTCGTCGGAGACCACCAGGCCGGCAAAACCCAGGGCCTGGCGCAGTTCCTCGCCGATCCAGCGCGAGGAGAATCCGGCCGGCCGCTCGTCGACTTCCGGGTAGCAGACATGCGCCATCATCACCGCGGCCAGGCGCCCGGACAGTTCGGCGAACGGGCGCAGGTCCTCAGCGAGCGCCTCACGCGGCCGGCCGTCGGTCACCACCTCGGTGTGGGAATCGGCCTCGACCGATCCATGGCCGGGGAAGTGCTTGCCGCAGGCGGCCATGCCGGCGTCCTTCATCCCGGCCAGGTAGAACGAGGCCAGGTCGCTCACCGTTGCCGGATCGGCGGCCAGGGCGCGATCCCCGATCACGCGACTCCCGCGGTCCAGGTCCAGCACCGGCGCCCAGCTCAGGTCCACGCCCAGGGCCAGCATTTCCGCGGCCATGACGCGGCCGTGGCGGTAGGCCAGGTCACGCGCGCGGTCCGGCTGACGCTCGAACCAGCGTCCGATCAGGCCGAGTGCCGGCAGCGGGGTCAGTTCCGGCCCGCGGAACCGCTGGACGCGACCGCCCTCCTGGTCGACCGTGATCAACAGGCGCGGAGATTTCAGCCCGCGGATTTCCTCGATCAGCGCCCTCACCTGCTCGACCGAGGCAAAGTTGCGGCTGAACAGGATGACGCCGCCAACGGCCGGATGGCACAGGCGCTCGCGCCACTCCGCGCTCAGTTCCAGCCCGTCGAAGCCGACGATCAGCGGCCCGGTCGTGGCGCTCATGACGCACCTCGCTCGAACAGCGCGATGGACTCGACGTGCGCGGTGTGCGGGAACATGTCGGCAATCCCGGCGCTGAGCAGGCGGAAACCGTGGGCGCGAACCAGTTCGCCGGCGTCGCGCGCCAGGGTGGCCGGATTGCACGAGACGTACACCACTCTACGGGCGCCGCTGGCCGCGATCACGGGCAGGATTTCGAGCGCGCCCGAGCGCGGCGGATCGATCAAAACGGCGTCAAACTTGTTTCTAAACCAGTCGGTTGCGGACACATCCTCAGACAGATCCGCAACTTCAAATGCGACATTCTCAACGCCGTTGGCGCGCGCGTTGGCCCGCGCCGCGGCGATCAGCTCACTCGCGCCCTCAACCCCGGTGACCTGCCCGGCGCGGCGCGCCAGCGGCAGGGTGAAGTTGCCGAGTCCGCAGAACAGGTCCAGCACCCGCTCGTCCGGCTGCGGAGCCAGCAACTCCAGCGCGCGATCGACCAGGCGTCGATTCAACGCAGCGTTGACCTGGACGAAGTGCTGGGGATGGAACTCCAGCTCCAGGTCGAATGCCGGAAGGCGGTAGGAGAGCGCATGTTGCTCCGGCCACAACCGATGCACGGTCTCCGGCCCCTTGGGCTGCAGGTAGACCGAGATGCCCTCGCGCTCCGACCACTGCTTCAGCCGCATCACATCATCCGCATCCAGAGGCCGAAGGTGACGGATCACGATCGCGCTGGCCTCATCGCCGCTGGCGATCTCGATCTGCGGAACCGCGTCGGCCACGCTCAGCTCGCCGAGCAGGTCGGAAAGGCTTTCCAGGCGCTCGCTGAAGGCCGGATGCAGCACCCGGCAATGGCCGACGTCGGCAACGAAGCGGCCCTGCTTTTCGCGGAAGCCCACCAGCACCCTGCCCTTGGCCTGGACCAGGCGGGCGCTCAGGCGCGCCCGGCGGCGGTAGTGCCACGGCTCTGCGCTCAGGGGCTCCAGCCACTGCTCCGGCTCGACCCCGCCGAGCCGTTTGAGGTTATCCACCAGGCGTTTGTGCTTGAAGCGCAGCTGCGCGCCGTGGCTCAGGTGCTGCAGGGCACAACCGCCGCACTGCTCGAACCACGGACAGCCGGGCTCGATGCGGTCCGGCGATGGCTCGAGCACGCTCAACAC
>SKKM01000197.1 GCA_007121485.1 Wenzhouxiangella sp.
CCAGCTCGGCGATGCGCTCCGGGCGCATGGGATCGTCGAAGGGAAACTCGTGGCCGAAAAAGGGCAGGACCTGCACGTTTGAGCCGGCCTCGGTCCGGCCGGGTTCGGTCAGCACCCAGGGATGGTGGGCCAGGGCAGCACCGGCCAGACTGGCGCCCAGGACAAGGGTGATGGCGCTGGTTTTCAATCGGTTTTGCATGCCTTGCTTGTTCCTGTATTAAGAGCTTTGAACCGCAGATGAACGCGGATGAACGCGGATTAAAAGCCTGGAGGCCTCAGTGGTTGCAGCCTTGAGTTCTTTCATCTGCGTTTATCTGCGTTCATCTGCGGTTAAAAAAATCCCCTGCCGATCAAGGGCTAAAAAGCGTAGCTGGCCTGCACTCGAAAGCTGCGGCCGGGCTGATTGATCAAGGTCAGGTGGCGGCGATAGGTCTCGTCGGTCAGGTTGTCGATGCGGGCGTTGATGCGTAGCCGGTCGGTGGCCTGCCAGCTGGCGAACAGGTCGATGAGGGTGTGCGAAGGCGTGGGCGCGGCGCGGTTCGGCCCGCCCAGGACTCGGTCCTGCTCGAAGCTGTGGACGATCTGGCCGCCGACCAGCACGCTGACCAACTGGCGTTCAAGCCGGAAACCCAGCTCGTCGCCCGGGATGCTTTCCAGCGGGATGCCCAGGGTGCGGTCGTCGCCTCTCAGACGCGTACCGAACAGGTTCAAGTGGTAGTCGCTGGTACGCCAGCCGATTTCCGCCTCCAAGCCGTTAATGCGCGCCTCGCCCACGTTCTCGAAGCGGGTGGTGTTGGTGAACGGCGGCGGTTCCGTGGCACCGCGCACGCGCTGCTCGATGAAGTCGTCGATGTCGTTGCGGAACAGGCTCAAGCGCGCCCGAAGGCGGTCGTCGGTCGTGATCACGCCGGCGCGGTCGAAGCGTAGGCCCAGCTCGTAGCTGCGCGCCGATTCGGGTTTGAGGTCCGGGTTGGGCACGTAGAAGTTGCCGGGGAAGTGCTGGCCGCCGATGAACAGCTCGCGCAGGGCCGGGGCGCGGAAGGCCTCGTTGAACGACGCGCTCAGGGCCCAGTCCGGGTTGAGATCGAACAGGATGCCGGCCTGGAAAGAGGTCTGCGAGACGGAATCGGCAACCAGGTCGCCCTCGTCCGGGGTCGAGTCAATGTCGTCGTAGCGAACGCCCAGGACCAGGTCCAGGCGCTCGGTCAGCTCGGCCCGGTTCTGGGCGAACAGCCCGACAGTTTCGCGCCTTGAGCCGCGGAAATTCGGCGCCGGCGCGCCGTCCTGCAGGCCGCGCTGGATGTCGCGGTAGAGTTCCAGACCCAAGGTCAGGGTATGGGCGATGTTGCCGGTCTGGAAGCGGCTGGAGTTGGCCAGATCCAGGCCCACCGTGCTGACGCTGTTCTCGTTGCGGGGCTGGCCGGCTTGCACCGGGCGCTCGTCGAAGATCAGGTCGCTCCAGTACAGGACGGCATCCAGCGCCAGCCAGTTGTCGCCGGGGTAGAGCTGGTAGCGCAGGCTGGCCGACTGCTGGCGCGTGCTGCGGTCGATGAGGGTGCCGACCGGGCGGTCGGCCGTGCCCAGGCTGGGGCTGGCGTCGACGAAGCCCAGGTAGCTCAGGCTCAGGCGCTGGGCATCGTCCGGCCGCCAGCTGGCCTGCACCAGGCCGCTGCTGATGTCGCTTTCGGTGAATTCCAGGGTGTTGCCGTCGCCGTCTTCGAAGTCGTCGGTGACGCGCCGCGACACGCTGGTGATCACGCCGAAGTCGCCGGCCCGGCCGGCCAGGGTGGCCGTGCCGTTGAACCCGTCATTGATGCTTCGGTAGCCCAGGCTCACTTGCCCGCCAAAATCCTGCCCGGGCGCCAGGAAGCCCTCGGCGTCCAGGGTCTCGAACAGGATCACCCCGCCGGTCGCACCGCTGCCGTACAGGCTGGAAGCCGGGCCGCGCAGGATTTCCACGCGCTCGATCAGGGCCGGGTCGATCAGAGTCTGCGCGCGGTGGCGGATGGCCATGTTCTGGCGCGCGCCGTTCAGGCGCATGACCACGCGGCCTTCGCCCAGGCCGCGGATGTTGGGCACGAAGGCTTCGGGCCGCGGTCCCTGGGTGGCGGTGACGCCGGGAATGCCGGACAGCAGGTCGCCGATGTCGCCGGCCTGGCGCAGCTCGATCTCGTCGCGGCCGATCACGCTGACCGGGGCGATGACCTGCTGCTCGGGCTGCAGCACGCGGCCGATGGTGACCAGGATGGTGTCCAGTGGCAGTTCGGCTTCGGCGCTGTCGGCGGAGTCCGCCGGGGCAAGGGTCGGGGCACTCAGTCCGACGGTGAGGGCGAGGCCAAGTTGGCGCAGTCCGGGGACCGCGCGAAAACGGGTGCTCGGCATGAGGGCATGACTCCGGCGATCAAGGTGGTATGAATAGTATGCTAATTATTCATACCTATGTTGATCCCGGTCAAGTTTGCCGGCTCAATCGTGCGGGGTGATGTGCTCGTGGTGGTGGCTGTGGTCGCCGTGACTGTGACGGTCGGCTTCGACCTTGACCGGCACCAGGTGCAGATCGCCGTGCCGCACGCCGCGGCGGGCGATGAACTGCTGGGCGAACTCGCGCACGCGCCGCATGGGCCCGCGCAGGATGTTGGTTTCCAGGCAGTGGTCGTGGTCCAGGTGCACGTGCAGGGTGGCCACGCTCAGGTCGTGATGGGCGTGCTGTTCCTCGGTCAGCTGATGGCCCAGGCCGCCCTTGTGGTGGTCGTAGACATAGCTCAGCACGCCCACGCAGGCGCCTTCGGGATCGTCGGCCGCGCGCTCGCGGGCGAGGAAGCCGCGCAGCAGATCGCGCACGGCCTCGGAGCGGTTGGGATAGCCCAGGCGCTGGCGGTACTCCTCGAAGGCCTCGGCCAGTTCCTTGTCCAGGGATACCGTGAAGCGTTCGGTCA
>SKKM01000273.1 GCA_007121485.1 Wenzhouxiangella sp.
GGCCTTCCAGTCATGTCACCCGGTCTTTCAGTGCTCATGTTCGGCTTCGTCAGCCTCCGCCTTGTCCTCATGCCGCGTCCCGGCGGCATGCTCGGGCGGTGCGTAGACGGTGTACAGCTTGAGCGGCTTGCTGCCGGTGTTGATGAAGTTGTGTTCGACGCCGGCATGGACGAAGACCAGGTCGTTGGTGCCGACTTCGCGGACCTGACCCGATAAAACCGCCTGACCGTTCCCCTCGACAAAGATCAGGATCTGATCGTGACCCTCATGGACCTCCGAGCCGATTTCCTCTCCCGGCTGGATGGTCATGAGCACCACCTGGCACTTCTTGCCGGTGATGACCTCGTCGCGAAAGGCCTCGTTGTTCAGCGCAAGCTTGACGATGGGGACGAGTTGCTTGTCAATGGATTCGCTCATGATTCGACTTCTCCTTTGCGCGTTGCGCATGCATCAATGACTCACTGTAACGCGATCATCCCGGGCGTCACATTGATTCGGCTCAATGGGCCGCCAATTCACCCCGAAACACGGCCAGCAGGGTGCGCACGGCTACGGTGGCGATGATCACGTTGACGATGACGGCCAGCATCAGCAGAGGCGCGTCACCGAGGACGCCGGTCAGTTCGGCGAAGCGGAAGCTTGCGACAGTGAAGGCGGCCAGCGGGAAGGTGTAGGCCCACCAGGACGGAAAGAATGGCAGCTTCAGAAAGGCCGGAATCTGCGGTATCAGCAACAGGAAGGTCAGCAGGGCGATGAAGTAGAACATCAGGCCTGCGCCCGGATCATTGCCGCTGAGCTGCAGCCAGGCCAGGAAAGCGACCGCCGGGGGCGCCAGCAGGATTGCCAGGGTCGGGCGCATGGGTGGCTCGAGGGCGTCACCGACGATCAGGCGGTAAAACACCAGCGTGCCGAGGATGATCCAGAAAAACATCCCCACACTGAAAAAGAACCACGCGGTCATTTCGTATCCGGCCGGTATGGCCGCCATCGGCACCAGCACGTTGCCGACCGCCGGAATGAACCAGGCCGGGTTGAGACTGTTGGGCGGACGTTCCGAGTTGAACCAGACGGTGACGATGAGCACGGTCAGCACCAGCTGCAGGCCGGCGCCGCAGAGCCACAGGGCATTGGACAGGGGTTCCAGCCAGTCCCGACTCAAGATTCCCAGCAGGATCAGGTTGATGGAGACGGTCGGCAGAAAGTTGATGCGTATCGGGTGACCGAGTTCGGCCTTGACCCTTTCGCGATGCTTCAGCGACTTCCACGCATAAGCGGGGATGAGCAGCGCGAACACTGCGGCGGCGAGCACGGTCAGCGCGGCCGAGGTCAGCGGCGCGAGCTGCCAGCGGGTCTCGACCGCATGCCAGACCAGCGCGAGTCCGCTCAAACCCATCACCGAGGCGAACAGGGGCAGGGGAAGGCTTGCGATCAAGCCGGGGTTTTTCGTAGAGGATGCTTGCGAAGTTGGACTCATGGCCAGAGTATAAGGAAATCCTAAACTAGTTGCTCTGCTCAGTCTCAAGGCTGCTGTTCCGAGCGTGATCAGCCGCCCAGGAAAAAAGATACGGCCAACTGCAAGATTCCGGTGTTGGCAACAAATAGACTTGTCCGGTTTCGTAGCACATGATCTGTCCGGTTTGTATTTTCCGGACAGGGCTTGGTGTTGAGGTATTCATGCGGCCTCCTCGACCGAGGCCGTTAGCGGCTGACCGTCCGGGGCGAAGCTGACCAGTTTTCTCGGGCCATGGAAGATGGCCAGGGACTGGTCTGGATAGCGGTGGACCCGGACTTTGACCTTGCGGTAGTGCATTCGGTAGCCGGTTTTGGGGATCTGGAGTCGGAGTTTGCCGAAGGTCACGCAGTTGTCGTTTCCGACGGTGCGCTCGAAGTGTTCACACAGGATGTCGGCCAGCTCGACGCCCATCAGGGCCACGAAGGCGGTTCCGGGCTCGCGCGGGGGGCGGGCGAACTCCTGGTTGTAGTTGGGCCGATACACCTTCTCGAGGTAACGGTTGGCCGCTGCCAAGGTGGTGATGCCCGCGGCGGCCAGTTCCTTGACCAGGCGGTCCTGGTGGGTCCCGAAGGCGCGCTCGGAACGTCCTCGAGCCTCGGGCGAGTAGGCCGGGATCATCTCGATACCGAGCTGGGCCATGGCCCGACCGAACTGGGTCAGGTGGCCTTTGTCGACCTTGCCGCCGGCCTCGGGGGTGAACCAGTAATGCGAACCCCGGTCGGTGTAGATCGAGCAGAACAGGCCGTTTGCAGCGATGGTCTCGCCGACCCCGCGCAAGCTCGAGGCGGTCCCCTCCTCCTCGACGAAGAACATCGAGTAGTGCTCGTTGGTGGCGTCATCCATGGTCACGATCAGGTCCCAGTGGCCGTCCGGCACCCACTCGTGGCGACTGCCGTCCTGGTGGATCATCATCCCCGGCAACGGCGAGGGCTCGCGGCGTTTGCGGTGCTTGCCGCGGCCCGGGGCCTTCTTGACCAGCCCGGCTTTGTGCAATCGGTTCTTGACCCAGGTGTAGCTGCGGCTGCCGTCATGGCGGTGGCGGTAGTGCCAGTGGAAGTGCTTGACGTTCCAGCCGTCGTAGCGCTCCCGATACAGGGTCTCCAGGCGCACCACTTCGTCGACCGGCGCCTTGCGATGTGAGACCTGGCTCAGCCGCTTGTCGGCCAGACCGGCCAGCCCCTCGTCGTGATAGCGGTCGATGTAGCGCCGGAAGGTGCGCTCGTGGACCCCGAGCAGCCGGGCGGCCTCGGCCTGGGTGAGACGGCGTTCCTGCCAGCCGTCGAAGGCTTCCGTGAATCTCATGATCCGGATCTCCTGTAGCAGTTCTGTCCGTCGCATCGGCCACCTCCTCGGGATGGCCCATGAGAACCGGACAACTCGCGTGCTACAACTCCGGACAGATTACGTGCTCCCAACA
>SKKM01000200.1 GCA_007121485.1 Wenzhouxiangella sp.
CCTCGGGGCCGAAGCACCTGAACATCAAGGTCACCCGCTCCAAGCTGGAGTCGCTGGTCGAGGATCTGGTCAAGCGCTCGATCGAGCCCTGCCGCACCGCGCTCAACGACGCCGGCCTGAAAGTCGGCGACGTCGACGAGGTGATCCTGGTCGGCGGCCAGACCCGCATGCCGCGGGTTCAGAAGGCCGTGGCCGAGTTCTTCGGCAAGGAGCCCAGGCGCGACGTCAACCCGGACGAAGCCGTGGCCGTGGGTGCAGCGATCCAGGGCGGCGTGCTGGCCGGCGACGTCAAGGACGTGCTGCTGCTGGACGTGACCCCGCTGTCGCTGGGAATCGAAACCCTGGGCGGCGTGTTCACCAAGCTGATCGAGAAGAACACCACGATTCCGACCAAGGCCTCGCAGGTGTTCTCCACCGCCGACGACAACCAGAGCGCGGTGACCGTGCACGTGCTGCAGGGCGAGCGCGAGATGGCCTCGGCCAACAAGTCGCTGGCGCGCTTCGACCTGACCGGCATCCCGGCCGCGCCGCGCGGCATGCCGCAGATCGAGGTCACCTTCGACATCGACGCCAACGGCATCCTGCACGTCTCGGCCAAGGACAAGGCGACCGGGCGCGAGCAGCGCATCGAGATCAAGGCCGGCTCGGGCCTGAGCGATGATGAGATCGAGAAAATGGTGCAGGACGCCGAGGCCCATCGCGAGGAAGACAAGCGCTTCCACGAGTTGGTCAGCGCGCGCAACGCGGCCGACGGCGTGGCCCACGCCACCCGCACCAGCCTGAAGGAGAATGCCGAAGCCATCGACGATGCCACGCGCAAGCAGATCGAGGACGCGCTGGCCAAGGTTGACGAGGCGATCAAGGGCGACGACAAGGCGGCCATCGACGCCGCGGTCGAGCAGCTGCAGCAGGCCGGCGCCGAGCTGTATCGCAAGGCGGCCGAAAAGGCGCAGGCTGACGCCGGTGCCCAGGCCGAGGGTGGCGGCGACCCGGCGGGGCCGTCCGGCGACGAGGTGGTCGATGCCGAGTTCACCGAAGTCGACGACGACAAGAAGTGAGGCCGGCGCACCATGGTGACCGGGCCGCAGGAAACCAGCCGCTGACCGCAACGCGACATGTCTGCTGACTATTACGAAACTCTGGGGGTGGCCCGCAACGCCAGCGCCGATGAGCTGAAAAAGGCTTATCGGCGCCTGGCGCGCAAGTACCACCCGGATGTCAGCAAGGAACCGGACGCCGAAGCACGCTTCAAGGAAGTGCAGAAGGCGTACGAGGTGCTCAAGGACGACAATAAGCGCGCGGCCTACGACCGCTTCGGCCACGCCGGCGTCAACGGCGGCGCCGGTGGACCGGGCGGCGGTGCCGGTTTCGGCGACATCAACGATATCTTCGGCGACATCTTCGGCGATATCTTCGGCGGCGGCCGCCGCCGGCGCCAGCAGTCGCGCCGCGGCCAGGACCTGCGCTACGAGCTTGAGCTGGATCTGGAAGAAGCCGTCAAGGGCTGCACCAAGGATATCCGCGTGCCCACCCTGGGCAAGTGCAACAGCTGTGACGGCTCCGGGTCCAAGAGCGGCAAGCTGGACGTGTGTTCGACCTGCGGCGGCCAGGGCCAGGTGCGCATGCAGCAGGGTATTTTCTCTGTCCAGCAGACCTGTCCGAGCTGCGGCGGCAGCGGCCGGATGATCAAGGACCCGTGCGACGCCTGTCAGGGCAGTGGCCAGGTGCGGGAAACCCGCACCCTGCAGGTCAAGATCCCGCCTGGGGTGGGTGAGGGCGACCGCATCCGCCTGGCCGGCGAGGGCGCTGCCGGCGCCCAGGGCGGCGGCGCGGGCGACCTCTATGTCGATATCCACGTGCGCCCGCATCCGCTGTTCCAGCGTGACGGCGACGATCTGTTCTGCGAAGTCCCGATCCCGATCACCACCGCGGCGCTGGGCGGCGAGCTGAAGGTGCCGACGCTGGATGGCTCGGTCGTGCTCAAGATTCCGGCCGAAACCCAGACCGGCAAGCTGTTCCGCCTGCGCGGCAAGGGCGTGCAGTCGGTGCGCAGCCGCTCGACTGGCGACCTGCTGTGCCGGGTGGCGGTGGAGACCCCGGTCAACCTGACCCGGGCGCAGAAGGACCTGCTGCGCGAATTCCAGAATTCCTTCGAGGAAAACGACCACCACAATCCGGAGACCAGCCGCTGGACCGATCGGGTCAAGGGCTTCTTCGACCGCATGGGGTTCTGAGCCCCGATGCGCATCCTGCTGAGCGGCAGCAGCGGCGTGATCGGCCGGCAGCTGGCCGATCTGATCGAGGCCGATGCGGGGCTCTCCCTGGCCGGCGAGGCCGACCAGCACCGATTTTTCGAGGAGTCGGCCAGCGGCGACGTGCTGATCGATTTTTCGCATCCTGAACTGACCCGGCGCAGCCTGGAATTTGCAACACGACGAGAAATCCCTGCGGTCATCGGCACGACCGGCCTGGATGAGGCCTGCCTGCGTGTCGTCGAGCAGGCGGCGACAAGCATCCCGGTCTGCGTGGCGGCCAATTTCAGCCTTGGCGTCAACCTGCTGCTGGCGCTGGCCGCGCGCACCGCGGCATCCCTGGGGCCGGATTACGAAATTGAAATCAGCGAGATTCACCATCGGCGCAAGTTGGACGCGCCGTCCGGTACTGCGCTGGCGCTGGGGCAGGCGGTGGCCGAGGCGCGCGGTCTGGACCTGGAAGGCGTGCGGGTGGACGACCGCAGCCAGCATCGGGCGCCGCGCCAGCCGGGTGAGATCGGGTTCCAGGCGATCCGCGGCGGCGATGTGGCCGGCGAGCATACCGTCTACTTTCTTGCCGACGGTGAGCGCCTGGAGCTGACCCACCGCGCGACCGACCGCCGAATTTTCGCCCGCGGCGCCCTGCTGGCGGCA
>SKKM01000118.1 GCA_007121485.1 Wenzhouxiangella sp.
CATCGGCCATGCTGTCGAACCAGCCCTCGTGCTGCATCATCAGCAGCAGCCAGGGGGTCACCAGGTAGACCGACTGCCCGATGAAGTTCTGCACGCCCATCAGCCGGGTGCGCTCGTGGTAGTCGGGGGTCAGTTCGTAGCCCAGCGCGACCCATGGCGTGGCGAAGATGGTGTAGCCCAGGTAGAACAGGAACGAGCCGGCCAGGAAATACCAGAAATACCAGGACTCGGTCTTGCCCGGCGGCAGCTGCCACAGCAGCATGAACATCACGCCGGCGAAGATGGCGCCGAAAAAGATGTACGGTCGCCGCCGGCCCCAGCGCGAGCGCGTGTTGTCCGAGATGTAGCCCATGACCGGGTCGGTGATGGCGTCGGTCAGGCGGGGCAGGGCGCCGAGCAGGCCGACCAGGGCCGGGTTCATGCCGAAGGCCAGGTTGAGCACGATCATCATGCCGCCGATCGCGCCGGCCAGCAGATTGTTGACGAAGGCGCCGGCGCCGTAGAAGAGCTTTTGGTGGAACGGAATGCGGTCGGCGGGCGCGGTCTGGTAGGTGGAAGGCGACATGGCTTGGGCGGCTTTGACGGTGCGGCCTGGTTATGATTTGCCGCCAAGCTTGGTCCAGAATGATAGCGTTGTCAAAAAAAAGAGCCCCGCAGGCTTGTGCGGGTACAGATGGAGGACGGTTGACAGGCCGAGTGTCGGCCTCAAGCCTGCCTGGTCAGCCACCAGGCCAGTGATCCGGATACACCCTCTTAGCGTGGTCCGAACTGGCCAGTCTGCAACCAGATCGCGCTGCGCTCGCCCGGCAGGAAGGTGCTGTTGACCACCGCCACGCGACCGGATTCGTCCATGGCCAGCGGCGCCATCAGCAGCCCCTGCAGGCTGCCGTTGAAGCCCAGCTCCGGGTCGTTGCTGCCGGGAATCATCGCGGGTTCCGAAAAACGCTCTCCGCCGTCGGTGGAAAGGACGAAACCGGTGCCCAGCGGGCGCGAGCGCGGGTCGGGGAAATGGCGCCAGGTCACCAGCACCCGGCCATCGGCGCCAAAGGCCAGGGCAGGGAAATGGGCATGGCTGTCACCGTTCGAAATCGTGCGCGCCGGCTCGAAGCTGGCGCCGCCGTCGGTCGAGCGGGTGTGGCGGATGCGCTGGGTGCCGCGCCGGTCCGTCAGGCGTTCACCGAACACCAGATGCAGAGCCCCGCGCTCATCCATGGCCAGCTTGGGCGCATCGGCATGCGCCCGGCCGGACTCGACGATCACGGCGGGCCCGAAGCTGCGGCCCCCATCGGCCGACCGGGCCACGCGGATGTCGGCCTCCGCATCCTCGCCAACCGTCCAGGCCAGCCAGACCTGGTTGTCATCGCCCAGCGCCAGCGACGGCCCGCGTGCCGGCACTTCGAAATCGCCCGCCACGTGCACCGGCTCGGTAAAGCTCGAGCCGCCGTCGTCCGACCAGGCCAGATGCAGCGCGCCGTAGAACTCGGTCCAGGCAGCGTAAAGCCGGCCATCGTCCCGCCGCGCCAGGTCCAGGCTGCCGTTGTGCCAGCTCCGCTGGCTCAGCCGGCCCTTGCCGGCGCCGCCGGTGGTGTCGGATAAATTGACTGGCGCGGAGAAGCTGGCGCCGCCGTCCGTGGAGCGGGCAAAGAAGATCTCGCCGCCGTGCGAACCTCCGGCGAACACGATCTCCTGCCACAGAACGAAAACCTCGTCGCCCTCGCCGAACGCCAGCCGTGGCAGCCACGAGAACACCTCGGGCGTGCGCGAGACGTTGACCGGCTCGGGAAAACGCGTCGCGCCGTCGGCTTCCAGCACCTGGAGCAGCACGTCGCGCTGCGCGTTGTCGACCCAGGCAATCCCGATATCACCGCCTGAATTGAAGGCCACCGTGGGATCGTCGACGTAGAGGAACTGCGATTCGTTCATCCGCCAGGGGCCCTGAAATGCCCGGCCCGAGTCGATCTCGACCCGCTCGTCCCAGGCAACCCCGGGCGAGTCAGCCTGGATGCAGGTGCCGGGCAGCAACAGTGCGGCTGCCAGAAGAGCGGATCGTGCAAGCTGACTTGGCTTGATGAGATACATGGCCGATGCGAATCGGATCCGAGTGCCGCTGAATTGGCGGAATATTGTCGGCAAGCTTCTGTGATCAATCCGACAGGGTCAGCAACGAAGCATTGCCACCCACCGCCGAGGTGTTGACGGTCAGCGTGCGCTCGCAGGCAAAGCGGAACAGATAGTGCGGGCCGCCGGCCTTGGGTCCGGTGCCGGACAGGCCCTCGCCGCCGAAAGGCTGAACCCCGACCACCGCGCCGGTCATGTTGCGGTTGACGTAGCGGTTGCCGGCCTGGATGCGCTCGGTGAGGTGACGCTGGACGCCGTCGATGCGGCTGTGCACGCCGAAGGTGAGCCCGTAGCCGGTCGCGTTGATCCGATCGACGAGACGCTCGAGATCGCGGGACCGGTAGCGCAGCACGTGCAGGACGGGCCCGAACACCTCGCCGTCCAGCTGATCGATGCTGTCGATCTCGTAGGCGCAAGGCGCGAACCAGTGGCCGGGCGGCAGCTCGTCGTCCAGGCGCGCACGCGCGATCAGCCGGGCCTGTTCGTCCATGCGGCGGGCATGCGCTTGCAGCATCTCCAGTTGTCCGGCATCGATCACCGGACCGATGTCCGTGCTCAGCTTGCCGGGATCGCCGATGCGCAGTTCCTGCATGGCGCCGGCCAGCATCGCCATCATGTGCTCGGCCACCTCGTCCTGCAGGCACAGGATGCGCAGCGCCGAGCAGCGCTGACCGGCACTGTAAAAGGCCGAGTGCACGGCATCCTTGACCACCTGCTCGGGCAAGGCCGAGGAGTCCACGATCATGGCGTTCTGGCCGCCGGTTTCGGCGATCAGCGTGGCCAGCGAGCCGTCCCGGGCGGCCAGCGCGCGGTTGATCAGGCGGGCCGTCTCGGTCGAGCCGGTAAAGGCCACGCCGCTGATGCGCGGATCGCCGGTCAGGGCCGCGCCCACTTCGCCGTCTCCGGGCAGGCAGTGCAAGACATCTTCCGGCACGCCGGCCGCGTGCATCAACTCGACCGCGCGCGTGGCGATCAGCGGGGTCTGCTCGGCCGGCTTGGCAACCACGGTGTTGCCGGCCACCAGCGCGGCCACGATCTGGCCGGTGAAGATGGCCAGCGGGAAGTTCCACGGACTGATGCAGACGAACACGCCGCGCCCGTGCATCTCAAGCTCATTGTGTTCGCCGGTCGGTCCCGGCAGGTGCTGCGGTTCGGCGAAATGCCGGCGCCCCTGTTGCGCGTAATAGCGGCAGAAGTCGACCGCCTCGCGCACTTCGGCGATGCCGTCGGACAGCGTCTTGCCGCCCTCGCGGGCGCACAGGGCCATCAGCTCAGCATGGTTGTCCTCCAGCGCGTCGCCGATGCGGTCGAGGATATCGGCCCGTTCGGCGCCGCCGCGCCGGTCCCAGGCTTTCTGGGCGTCGAGCGCGGCGTCGATGGCCGCTTTGGCCTGACCGGCCTCGGCCCAGCGCACCTGGCCCACGACCAGATCGGTATTGGCCGGGCAGCGGAGCTCGCCGGCGCCGGCACCGGCGTCGCCGCGGGCCGATGAGCCCAGCGGCCGTGCCTTGGGAAGCGTTTCCAGGGCCCGGCTCATGGCCTCGGCCAGTTCGGTCTGCACGCTTTCCTGGCACCAGTTCAGGCCGCGGCTGTTGCGGCGGGTCGAGCCGTAGAGGTCGACGGGCAGCGGGATCTGCGGATGCGGAATCCGGCTCAGTCCGCGGGCCTTGGCGATGGGGTCATCGACGACCTCCTCGGGCGGCAGCTTATCGTCGACGATGCGATTGACGAACGAGGTATTCGAGCCGTTTTCCAGCAGGCGGCGGACCAGGTAGGGCAGCAGATCCTTGTGGTTGCCGACCGGCGCATACACCCGGCAATGGGCCTTGAGGTCCTCGCTGTCGAGTACCTCCTCGTACAGCGGCTGGCTCATGCCGTGCAGGCGCTGGTACTCGAACTCGGTGTTGTCGCCGGCCAGTTCGGCAATCACCGCCACGGTGTGGGCGTTGTGGGTGGCGAACTGCGGATAGAAGGCGTCGGGCATGTCCAGCACCCGGCCGGCGCAGGCGATGTAAGACACATCGGTGTTGACCTTGCGGGTGAAGACCGGGTAGCTGTCCAGGCCGTCGACCTGGCCGTGCTTGATCTCGGCGTCCCAGTAGGCGCCCTTGACCATGCGCACCGGGATGCGGTGACCGCTGTCGCGGGCCAGTTCGGCCAGCCAGTCGATGACCGCCCAGGCGCTTTTCTGGTAAGTCTGGATGACGATCCCGAAGCCGTCCCAGCCGTCGAGTTCCGGCGCGCGCAGGACGGCGGCGAAGATGTCCAGCGAGATCATCAGGCGGTTGATTTCCTCGGCGTCGATGGTCAGCGCGATGCCGTGCCTGCGCGCCAGCACGGCCAGTTCCAGCACCACCGGCACCAGCTCCTTCATCAGGCGTGCGCGCTTGGTGTACTCGTAGCGCGGATGCAGGGCGGACAGCTTGACCGAAACGCTGGGCGCCGAGAACACGTCGTCGAATTTGGCGTCGCCGGCGACCTTGGGAATGGCGTCGCGGTATCCCTGGCGATAGCGCTCGGCGTCGACCAGGGTCATGGCGGCCTCGCCGAGCATGTCGAAGGAATGGCGGAACCTGCGATTGTCCCTGCGCCGCGACCGCTCCAGCGCCTGGTCGATGGTGCGCCCCATGACGTACTGGTGACCCATGATGCGCATGGCCTGGCGGATGGCGGCCCGCACGACCGGCTCGCTGGTGCGGTTGGCGATTCTGCCCAGGGTGTTGCCGATGCTGCGCTGGCTTGCCGCGCCGACAGACTTGAGCCGGCCGGTGAGCATCAGGCCCCAGGTGCCGGCATTGACGAACACCGAGTGGCTCTTGCCCAGGTGGGCCTCCCAGTCGGCCTCGGAGAGCTTGTCCGAGATCAACTTCTCGGCGGTCTCGGTATCGGGGATGCGCAGCAGGGCCTCGGCCAGGCACATCAGTACGATGCCTTCCTCGGAAGACAGGTCGTATTCGGCCATGAAGGCTTCCATCAGCCCGGCGTCGCGATGGCGCTTGCGCACGCCGCGCACCAGGTCCAGCGCCCGTTCGCGGACCTTGTGGCACTGCTCGTCGCTCAAGTTCACCTGCTCGAGCAGGAAGCGCACGTGCTCGGTTTCATCGCTGAGCCAGGCCTGATCGATGGCCTGCCGAAGCGCGTCGGGCCGGTGGGCTTGGTCAAGGACGAATTCAGTCGCGGCGTCATTCATGGGGAGGGCCCCGGGCATGGGCTGACCCCCAGTCTAGCGCAGTCCTGAACGAGTCCGATTGGTCTTGGGCGTGCCGAATGCGCGCGCCACGGACGCCCGAATTCATCCTGCCGGCCCCGACGGCCAGCGCCGGAAACTTGTGACTTCTGTCACTGTCTTCCCGGAAGCGTGTTGCGGCATACTGCCAGCTCTGTTCGGCACGATGGGGCGCTGGCGGCGGCGGACGGCTCGGGCTTCCTGCTCGAGGCCGGTGCGTCGGCAGCGGCAAGACCATCGGTCACGTCTATTTCGTTCGAGGATTCGCCCATGCCAGTCAGCAGGATGCACCGCTCTACCGAACATGAGGGCCGGCGCTTGCCCGGCGTTCTCCTTGCCGGCCTGCTTGGCTGTTGCCTGCTGTCCGGCACGGCCTGGGCCGAGCCGGAGCGTGCCGGGCGCAGCCTGAGCGAAGCCGACGTCTTGACCAGTTTCGACCAGGTCTGGGAGCGCGTACGCACCCAGTACTTCGACTTCGAGCGCATCGAGGCCGAGTGGGAGCAGGGGCGTGAGCGCCTGCGGCCCAGGGCGGCCGAAGCCACCACGCCGGCGGAACTGCGCGTGGTCCTGAACGAGCTGCTGGGGCTGATCGGCGAATCGCATTTCGGCATCATCCCGGCCGATACCTTCGAGCGCCTGGCGGTGCTGGAGGAAGTCAGCGGCCCGCAGCCGGCCGACATCGCGCCCAACGCGCCACGCTCGGCCACCGGCCTGGCGGTGCGCTGGGTGGGTGAGGACATGCGCGTCGCCGAGCTGCGCCCGGACAGTCCGGCCGCTGCGGCGGGCATCGAGCTGGGCTGGTCCCTGGTCGCGGTCGACGAGTTCGAAGTCGCGCCCGCCATGGCTCAGATCGCCGGGATCGAAGACGACCTGGTTCGCGGCCGCGCGGCCATGCGCCTGGAATACGGCCTGCAGTACCGCCTGAGCTTCCCGCGGCCGGAGCAGGAAATCACGCTGGAGCTGATCGACGCCGACGGCGAGCGCCAGCGCCGCACGCTGGAAGGAGAGCCGCTGCGCCACGGTGCCGTGCAGATCGGCAACCTGCCGCCGATGACCTTCGACTTCTCGCTGGAGCGTCAGGAGATTCCCGCCGGCTGCGTCAGCGTCATCACCTTTTCGACCTGGGTGCCGGCCCTGATCGAGGAATTCCAGTCGCGCCGCGACGAAGTCTTTGCCTGCGAGGGCATGCTGTTCGACCTGCGCGGCAACCCGGGCGGGGTCGTCGGCACGATGTCGAGCCTGGCCAGCGACCTGTTTTCAGAATCCGTGGTGCTGGCGACCATGTTGCGCAGCGACGCGCGCCTGGACTTCCGCGTGATGCCGCGCCGGGTCGCCATGGACGGCACCCGCCTGACGCCGTTTGACGGCCCGATCGCCATCCTCATCGACGGCATGAGCGGCAGCACCTCCGAACTGTTTGCCTCCGGCATGCAGGCCACGGAACGGGCCAAGCTGTTCGGCCAGCGCTCGGCCGGCGAAGCGCTGCCTTCGCGCACCCTGCCGCTGGCCAGCGGCGACTTCCTGTTTTATGCCTTCGCCGACGCCCACGACAGCCTCGGTCGGCGCATCGAGGGCGTGGGCGTGCAGCCGGACTACCCGGTGGCCTTGACCGCCGAGAACATCCCAACGCAGCCGGTGCTGCAGGCCGCGTTGGTCTGGATCAACGCGCAGTTGAACGATTGACCATGACCTGGAGGAAAACACGATGTTGAGCACCAAACTGAAAGTCGCCGGGATCAGCCTGCTGGCGCTGGCCATGAGCCAGGCCCTGGCCGAAACCGCGCCGGAGCAGGACCTGCCGGAAGCGCGCTCGCTGATCGAGCGGTATATCGAAGCCATCGGCGGCCGCGACGCCATCATGGCCCAGACCGAGGTCGTGATGACCGGCGAGCTCGCCATGCCGGCCGTCGGCATCACCGGCAGCCTGCTGGTGGCCAGCCGTATGCCGATCGAGCAGGTTATCGTGGTTGAGTTGCCTGGCATGGGCGAAATGCGCACCGGCGTCAGCCCGGAACTGGCCTGGTCGGTCGACCCCTTCATGGGCCCGCGGCTGATCGAGGGCGAGGAATTCAAGGCTCTCATGGACAACACGATGCCCGGCGCGACCATGCGCGACCCTGAGTACGTCAAGGCGGCCACGACCGTCGGCATGGCTGAATTCGGCGGCCAGTCCTGCTACCGGGTCAAGATCGAATGGCACTCCGGCCGTGAGTCCCACGATTGCTATGCCGTGGACAGCGGCTTTCTGATCGCCATGGAAAGCCTGGAAACCTCACCCATGGGGCAGATGGAAGCGGTTTCCGTCATGGAGGAATTCCGCGAAGTGGAAGGCGTAGTGATCCCCATGGTGATCCGCCAGACCATCATGGGCATGGAGCAGGTCATGACCATGCACGACATCAGCTTCGAAACCCCCGATCCGGCGCTGTTCGAGCTGCCGCCGGCGATCCAGACGCTGCTGGAAGATCAATGATGCAAGGCCGGCCCGCCGCCCAGGCGGGCCGGCAAGTCTGACCCGGAGGGCGGCGACGCCTACAGCGTTCCCACGGTCTTGAACCCCGCCTGGTCGAGGATCTGCCTGGCCTGCTGACGTTGCTCCATGGTTTCGGCATGAACGACCACCACGGCCTGGCCCTTGCGCAGTGCCGCGCGCGCCGCGACCAGGAAGGGCACGTGATCGGGCCGCAGGGTCAGCGCACCGCCCAGCAGCAGGCCGCCCACGGTGCAGAAAGCGAACAGCGCCAGGCCCGCCGCCAGCGGGTTGTCGACGACGAACCGCACCTCGAGCAGCAGCATCACCAGGAACACCAGCAGCCCGATGATGGCGCCGACGCCGGCCAGCCAGACATGGCCGCGCACCAGGGTTTTCCAGATTCCGCGTGATTCAGGCTCCAGCGTCCGGTTGACCTCGTCGTCTTCCGGCTTCAGCAAGCGCACGGCCGCTGCGCTCAGCGCCAGCTGTTCGCGCAAGCGATCCACAGTGGCTTCAGCCGCGGCCTGATCTTGCGTGATGCCGGCGATCTTGTGGTCGGATCGTTCCCCGGTCAATGCGATCTGGTCTTGCATGATGCATCTCCTGAAATGTATCCGTGCCTGCAATGACCGTAGCACAGCGACCTGGCCCGGGACGCCGAAAGCGGCAAATCCAAGGCGCTCCGGATGCGCACCCCGGCCGTGCTGCGACAGCGCCGGGGACGGACGGATTCAAGCGCTTCCGGCAAGCGCAAGCCGCGCCTGTGCTAGCGTCGGACTGTACTCGTGAGATCTGACGAGGCAGGGTCTTTGAGGCAGTCCATGGTGAACTGCAGACGGGCAGCGCGAGCCGTGGCGGTGCGATCGCCGCGCGGTCGCTCGCGGAGCCGAACATGAGCGCCAGCCTGTCAGCCGGCAACCGACGGGGCAATGCGCTGCGTATTGCCGGCTTCGTGCTGCTGTGGAACTCAGGTTTCATCGGAGCCGAGTTCGGCCTGGACTACGCCGGCGTCTACACCTTGCTGGCCTGGCGCTACTGGATGCTGGTCGGTCTGCTGGGGCTTTATCTTGGCTTGCGCGGCCAGCTGCGCTGGCCCGGCTCGCATGCGGCCGGGCTGACCGCGCTGGTCGGGCTGTTCGCCCACGGCGTGTGGCTGAGTTGCGTGATGGTGGCGCTGGAGATCGGCATCCCGGCCGGCATCGTTGCCCTGGTCGTCGCCTTGCAGCCGATGACGGTGGGCGCCCTGTCCGGACGGGTCACCGGCGAGCGATCCCCGGCGCGCGCCTGGCTCGGCCTGCTGTTGGGTTTCGTCGGCGTGCTGATCGCGGTGATGAGCCGCGCCCGGCTCGACGAGACCGTATCGCCCTGGCTGTACCTGGTGCCCTTCGGTGCGGTGATCGCCTTCACCATCGCCAGCCTGCTGCAGCGCTGGATCGAAGTCAGCAGCCCGGGTGATCATGTGCCGGTCGGGCTGGCGCTGTTTTACCAGGCACTGGCGACCGCGGCCGTGGCCACCGTTCCGGCCATCTGGCTGGAAAGCATGAGCACGCGCTGGACGCTGGAGTTCATCGCCATCCAGGCCTGGCTGGTGGTGGCGGTGTCGCTGGGCGCCTACGCCCTGATGTGGCAGTTGATCGAGCGCATGGACGCGACCCGGGTGGCCAGCCTGTTCTACCTCGGCCCGCCGGTCACCATGCTGATGGCATGGATTGCCTTCGGCGACACCCTGCAGACCAGCGACCTGGTCGGCCTGGCGGTGACCGCCCTGGGCGTGATGCTGGTCTACAGGACGCTGGCCGAACGGCGATGATCCGGCCGGCGTTGCGGCTATGGCTTGCTGCGACTGGGGAATGCCATGGCCGTCCATGCGGTCGCCAGCGACAGCACCAGCAGACAGAGCAGGCCGATGCCGGCCATGGCCCAGGTCGGCAGGTTGGTGTACAGCAGCATCAGCACCCAGAAGAAGGTGACCGCCACGATCATTACGGTGAGTATCAGGGCGCGCTTGCCGCGCGAGCCGGACGCTTTGTTCGTATCCTTTGCCGTCACTTGGTGTTTCTCCCTCTGTGTTGTTGTTCTACCCGAAGCCGGGTCGTTGAACCGGCTCCCGCGGAAGTCTCCTGAATACCTGTTAGCCTGTCAAGATGCGTCGCCACACCCCGATGAAACCAGGCCCCGACCATGAGCCGGTGCTCAAGTACGGCGGTGCCGGCATCGACCGCGCCGCCGAACTGCGCGAGGATCCGGGCTGGATCGACCAGGCGCTGAAGCAGGCCGGGAGCCGCGTGATCGCCGTGTGGCGCAGCCGCAGCCTGCTGCGCATCTCCCGGCCCGATCGGCCGCAGGCGGTGCGCCTGGGCCTGGAGCACATCGGCGATCCGGCCGAGGCCGTTTTCCTCGGCCTGGAAGACAGCACGGCCGTGTTCGCCGTGGATTGGTCGGACCGGGAAGACCCGGAACCCGAACTGGACAACGGATCCAGCTTTGTCGACCTGCGCCGTTTCGGCCCGCTGCTCGACGGCAGGGAAGCCAACCTGCTCGCTTATGCCCGCGCCATGGTCGATTGGCACCGCAGCCACCGCTACTGCAGCCGCTGCGGTGCGCCCACCACCAGCATCAGCGGCGGCCATCGCCGTCAGTGCAGCAGCGCAGACTGCGGCCGGGTCAGCTTTCCGCGCACCGATCCGGCCATCATCGTCCTGGTCGAGTATCCGCGCGACGACGGCGGTCCGCCGCGCTGCCTGCTCGGCCGTTCGGCCCGCTTTCCGCCGGGCATGTATTCCACCCTGGCCGGCTTCGTCGAGCCGGGGGAGAGCCTGGAGCAGACGGTACGGCGCGAAGTGTTCGAGGAGTCCGGCATCGAACTGGCCTCCGTGCGCTACCTGGCCTCCCAGCCCTGGCCGTTTCCGGGCTCGCTGATGCTGGGTTTTCACGCCACCGCGAGCAGCACCACCATCCGGCGCAACGATGAAGAACTGGAAGACGTGCGCTGGTTCGGCCTCGATGAAGTGGATCAATTCGGCGAGTCGGGCGAGACCTCCGGCCTGTGCCTGCCGCGGCCCGATTCGATTGCGCGCTTCCTCATCGATCGTTGGCGGGACACGATGCGCGGG
>SKKM01000068.1 GCA_007121485.1 Wenzhouxiangella sp.
CCAGCCACCACAGCGCGCGGCTCCAGGCCGGCCACGGCAGTTCGGGATGCTGGTTGAGATAGCGCCACAGGCCGCGGTGCTTGTTCCACATCACGCGCACCGGGCGCGAGCGCGAGGACACCCCGCCGGCGTGCGAGACGATCACGTTGGGCACCAGGCGCACCGTCCAGCCGGCCTGGTGCAGGCGGGCCATCAGGTCGACGTCCTCGAAATGCATGGGGTAGTGCTTGTCGAATCCTCCCACCTGCAGGAAGGCCGAGCGCCGGAGCAGCATGCACGCGCCCGATACCGCCTCCACTGCGACCGGCTCGTCCGGCGGCGGCAGGTGCATCTGTTCCACACCTTCACGGTCCCCGCCCAGGATCTCGCCGAGCGCGCGTTTCCGGGTCGGCAGGCAACGCCGGCTGCCGCGCTGCTCGTCTCCGGCCATGTCGAAGACGCGCCCCGAGACCATGGCGGCTTCGGGATGGGCGTCCAGCTCCGCCATCAGCGTTTGCAGGGAGTCGGGCAATAACAGGCAGTCCGGATTGATGATCAGCACAAACTCGGTCCGCGCCGCGCGCGCCGCGGTGTTGACGCCGCGGGCAAAGCCCAGGTTGCGCGGTGCATGACGCACGCGCACGCCCTCCCAGTCCGGCAGCCTGGCGGCACTGTCGTCGCGCGAGTCGTTGTCGACCACCTCGATCAGCGGGAAGCGCCCGTGCCGCCCGCGCAGGGCGCGGATGCAGCGTTCCAGCCAGGGCCCGGAGTTGTAGTTGACGATCAGCGCCGTCACGCGCGCCAGCGCGGGGCCGGGAGCAGCGACGGTCTCGAGGCCTGTCATGCGCGATCGGAGCGGGGGGCGGTCCCGGCGCCGGTCATGCCGGACACGGGCGGTCCTGCACCAACTCCCGGTAGCGCGCGCAGATGCGCGCACGCCGCTCGGCCATGGGGTCGGCATGGATGAAGCGCTGGACGCGCTCGAGATAGTCCGGGTGACGGGCCAGCAGCGCGTCCATGGCGCGCGCGTCCGGCCGCAAGCCCAGCGGGCCAAAGCTCGCTCCGCCTTCGTGCGCAACATAGGCGGAGTCGCACAGGACGTGAATCCAGCCGGCCGCGCTGGCACGGCAGCACCAATCGTTTTCCTCGCCGTAGCCGCGGCCGAAGGCCACTTCATCGAAACCGCCGATCTGGTCGATGCAGGCGCGCCGCATGAACATGCAAAACCCCACCGTGGTCGGAACCGGCGTGTAGGCGTAAGGGCCCGACTCGCGACAGGCCCGGGCCCAATGCTCGGGCTGCTCGGGCCAGGGATTGCCGCGGCAGAACTCGGGAATGGAGGCGATCTCTCCGTGGTTGGTCAAGGGCGTCGCGGACGCGATACTGGCGTCGGATGCCGCGCACTCGAGCAGGGCCTGCAGCCAGCCTGAGGTCACCTCGGTATCGGAATTGAGCAGGATGACGTCGGCACGCCCGGCCAGGGCCAGGCCCAGGTTGGCGGTCCCGACGAAACCGATATTCTCCCGGTTGCGAACCCGCACCCAATCCTCCGGCAAGCCGGCCAGCACCTCCCCGACGGCCGGATCGGGCGAGGCGTCGTCGATGACGATCACCGTCGCATCGTCGCCGGGATGCACGGTGCGCGCCAGCGCCGCCAGGCAGCGACGCACCTGCTCGAGCGCGTCATGGACCGGCACGATGATGGCCGTCATCTAGACCCTCCAGTCATGTCGCAGCCGGATCAGGCCGAGTTCGCGGCTGCGGCCTTTGACGGTGAAATTGACTTCGACGGTGTCGAACAGGCGCAAACCCTCGGGGTCCATGGCATGGCCGCGCAGGACATAGCCGCCCGGCAACAGCGGCAAATCGCGGAAACAGATCTCAGCGACATAGTCACCGTCATCGGCTTGCCGCAAGACCACGCCGTCGTGGTCGCTGGCCACGCCGTAGACCGGCGTGCCGTCCGCTCGCACGATGCCGACCAGCGCCACCGGTGCACGGCCGTCGGGCGAGCGCAGGCTCAGGCGCACGGTCAGATCCTCGCCCATGTCCAGGGCCGGCTCGCCGTCCTGGCCCGACACGATGTGCATGGCCTGGACGCTGTAGCCCTCCGCACCAGCATGCGCCGTGGCGTGGCCGGACTCTCGCGCGTCCTTGCGTTCGTGCCAGGCCAGGTAGGACTGGGTCACGTCGAACACGTCGCCCATGGCCCTCGGTTTCCCGCCGTCGAGCCACAGCGCATGGCGACACAGCTTCTGGACCTGGTACATGTTGTGCGAGACCATCAGCAAGGTCCCGCCGCGGTTGAGGTAGTTCTCGATCCAGCGTATGCATTTTTTCTGGAAGGATTCGTCGCCGACGGCCAGGATTTCATCGGTGATCAGCAAATCGGGACTGACCGAGGCGACGATGGCAAAACCCAGGCGAACCACCATGCCCGAGGAATAGTGCTTGACCGGCTCGTGGATGCTGGCCCCGATATCGGCGAAAGCGAGGATGTCGTCGAGCTTTTCGTCGACCTCGCGACGGCTCAGTCCCAGTAGGGCGGCGTTCAGGCGCAGGTTTTCCAGGCCCGTGTATTCCGGGTCAAAGCCGGCGCCCAGTTCCAGCAGCGCGGCCTGGCTGCCGTGGCGCTCGACGCTGCCGTCCGAGGGCGCCAGCACGCCGGTGATGATCTTGAGCAGGGTCGACTTGCCGGCGCCGTTGGCGCCGATCAGGGCCAGCGACTCGCCGCGCCGGACTTCGAAATCGATGTCCTGCAGCACAGTGCTGCCGCCCGCGCTGCGGCCGCGCGCCAGTATCTGCAGAAAGGCCCGAAAGCGCTGCGTCGAATGGACGGTGGGCGGATAGGTCTTGCGGACCCCGCTGAGCGCCAGCAACAACTCGCTCACAGGAAGTCCTCGAA
>SKKM01000069.1 GCA_007121485.1 Wenzhouxiangella sp.
ACCATCAACATCACCTACTTCGTCGGCTCCAAGCACGAGAGCTACGGCGAGACCGGCATGGCCCACCTGCTCGAGCACATGCTGTTCTACGGCACGCCGGACCACCAGGACATCAAGGCCCAGATTTCCGAGCGCGGCGGCTTCGCCAACGGCACGACCTGGTACGAGCGCACCAACTACTTCCAGACCCTGCCGGCCGGACCGGAAAACCTGGAATGGGCCATTCGCATGGAAGCCGACCGCATGGTCAACGCCGTCATCGACCCGGACGACCTGGCCTCGGAAATGACCGTGGTGCGCAACGAATTCGAGATGGGCGAGACCAACCCCTTCAGCGTGCTGCTACAGCGCACCATGGCCACGGCCTACCTGTGGCACGGCTACGGGCGCGCCACCATCGGCGCGCGCTCGGACATCGAGAACGTTCCCATCGAGCGCCTGCATTCCTTCTACCGGCGCTTCTACCAGCCCGACAACGCCATGCTGATCCTGTCCGGCAACATCGATCGGGAACACGCCCTGGGCCTGGTCGAGCGCTACTTTGGTGCCATCCCGGCGCCGGAGCGCACCGGCGACATGATCCTGTGGCCGACCTACACCCGCGAGCCCACCCAGGACGGCGAGCGCAGCGTGACCGTGCGCCGCTCCGGCACGGTGCGCGCCCTGATGGCCGCCTTCCACGTACCGGCCGCCGCGCATGAAGACTTCCCCGCCATCGAAGTGCTGGCCCACCTGCTCGGCGACATGCCCTCCGGCCGGCTGCAGGCCAGCCTGATCGACACCGAGCTGGCCACCCAGGTCGCGGCCTTCAGCCTGCGCCTGCCCGAGCCCGCGGTGCTGATGCTGTTCGCGCAGAGCCGCGACGGTCAGGACCTCGACGAGGTCGAGGCGGCGATGCTGGAAACCCTGGCCGAGCTGGAAACCCGGCCACCCACCGATGAGGAGGTCCGTCGCGCCATCAACGCGCTTACCCGCAACATGGAGCAGACCTTGAACGACAGCGGCCGGGTCGGCATCCAGCTCAGTGAATGGGCGGCGACCGGCGACTGGCGCCTGATGTTCCTGCACCGCGACCGCCTCGAGGAAGTCACGGTCGACGACGTCATTCGCGTCGCTGACAAGTACCTGGTACGCGACAACCGCACGGTCGGCCGCTTCATCCCGGAAAGCCGTCCACGCCGCGCCGTCATTCCGGAAGCGCCCGACCTGGGCGAGCTGCTGGCCGACTTCACCGGACGCGAGGACCGCGCCGCCGGCGAGGCCTTCGACCCCAGCCCGGAGAACATCGAGGAACGCCTGATCCGTTTCGAGCTGGCCAACGGCACCCGAGTGGCCCTGCTGCCGCGCCAGACCCGCGGGGAGCGGGTATTCGGCCAGATCACGATGCGCACCGGCTCGCTGGAGAGCTTGAGCGGCCTGGGCGATGTGCCCTCGACCACCGGCAGCATGCTGACTCGCGGGACGGAGAATTTCAGCCGCCAGGAAATCCGCGACCGCATCGACGAACTGCGCTCTTCATTGAGCATCGGCGGCGGTAACCTGGTCAGCGCGCGCATGGAAACCCAGCGCGGCCAGCTGATGCCTTTACTCGAACTCACCGAGGAAGTGCTGCGCCGGCCGAGCTTCCCCGAGCGCGAGCTGGCAGAACTGACTCGCCAGCAGCTGACCGGCCTGGACCAGGCACGCGATGATCCCGGATCGGTCGCAGGGCGCCTGCTGGGTCGGCACTTCAACACCCACGCCCCCGACCATCCCGACTACGTGCCGGACTGGGACGAGCAGGCCGCGCGCATTGAAGCGGTCGAACGCGATCAGCTGGCCGCCTTCCACGCCAGCCACTATGGCTTCGGGCCGGCGGCCACGATCAGCTTCGTCGGCGATTTCGATCCCGAAGAGCTGCGCGCCGCGCTGGAAGCCCACTTCGGCGACTGGACCGCCGAGGTGCCGTTCGAGCGCATTGAGCGCAGCGTGCAGCCGGTCGAAACGGCGGCCCTGGTGGCCCAGCTCGACGACAAGGCCAACGCGGTGCTGGTCGGCCGCTACAGTTTCGCCATGAACGACCGCCACCCGGACTACCCGGCGCTCAACCTGGCCGGCCACCTGATCGGCGGCGGCTTCCTGTCCTCGCGCCTGTCCATGCGCATCCGCGACGACGAGGGCCTGAGCTACGGCGTCGGCGGGGGCTTCAGCGCCAGCCCGCTGGACGAGGTGGGCGGCTTCCAGGCCTTCGCCATGTTCGCACCGGAAAACCGCGAGCGCCTGGTCGAGGTGCTGTTCGAGGAGCTGAACCGGGTCATCGACGAAGGCTTCGAGGCCGAAGAAGTCGAGACCGGCCGCCGCGGCCTGCTGCAGCAGCGCGAGCTGCAGCGCAGCAGCGACTCAAGCCTGGTCGGCATGCTCAACTCCAATCTCTACCTCGATCGCGACATGTTCACCCAGCAGCGCTTCGAGGAAGCCCTGCTCGCGCTGGATGCCGCGACCATCAACGAGGCCGTGCGCCGCCATTTCGACCCGGCGCGCATGAGCTTCGCCGTTGCGGGCGACTTCGCCGAGGACGAGAGCGAGGACTGATGCCGATGGCTTTTCGGCCGACCTCCCGGGTCCAGGGCCCGGGAGGTCGGCCTGCTATGATTCAACCATGATCGACCGATCGCCGTTCTGGAAACGCCCGGGCTGGATGCTGTTGCTGATCGTTCTCGCGGTCGGCGCCGGCGCCTGGCTGGCCATGGACCGACCCCTGCCGGCCGAGTGGGGCGAGGCCGATGGTCGCCCGGAAATCCGTTTGCCGGAAGCGCTGCGGCGCGGCGAGCGTGAGCGCCTGTTCTGCGCCGAATCCCCGGAAACCGGCGTGTGCCGGTGCATCA
>SKKM01000283.1 GCA_007121485.1 Wenzhouxiangella sp.
CCAGCGCGCCCGATTTCGACGATTTCGAGCGTGCCTGGACCGCCAATGCGATGGGCAACCGCTCACTGCTGTTCCAGCGCCAGGGCAATTCCTGGCACGGCGTCAAGGCGCTGGAGTGCCCCGAGGACCGGCTGCGCAAGGTGTTCATCGTGGTGGTCAACGCGGACAATCTCAGCGCCCGGCTGCGGCGCCTGTTTCACCGCCCGGACGGCTATTGAGCGTGGTCGCCTAACGACCGGTACAAGCCCCGCATGCTCTGATATGATCAAAGAATGACCACACGCCGGAGACGACATGCCTAAGCTCGCCCTGGCCATCCTGACCCTGATGGTCTCTTCTGCCGTGCTGGCCCAGGCCAGCATCTACCGCTGCGTCGACGAAGAAGGAACGGTTATTTTCAGTGACCGGCCTTGCGATGAGGAAGCCCGGGAATACATCGGTGGCACCACGCTGAGCGTCATCAATGCGCCGGAAGACGTCGAAGCGCGCGCCGAAGCCAACCGCGCCTTCATCGAGGAACGCCGTGAGCGCCAGATCGAGGCACGGCGGCAGCGCACGCAGCAGGATGAGACTCCGGCCGTGGTTGAGCCCGTACGACCCCAGACGCAGGTCTGGCCATTCTGGGCCCAGCCTCCCGTGGATCAGGAGCCGCCGCGGCAGCCTGAACACGACCGCGAAGAGCGTTTCTCCGCCCTCAGCGGCCGACAGCCCGGCAGCGCTCGACGCCGGGACTAATAGCCCTCGAGTACGTCGACGCCCGGCGGCGGCTCGAACCGGAAGTCAGCGGGGTCCAGTTCCGGGTTGCGGCGAATGTCGCTGAGTTCCAGCCGCGTGGTCTGCCCAACCAGTCTGTCCACCAGCAGCAGCAGCACCGGCGTGTCATTCTCGAAGCGCAAGCTGGCGCGCTCGAAATCACCGCCCTCGTCCCGGGGCGCGAAATGCAGCTCATCATCCCGACCGCTGGCTTCGATCCGGTAGAACCGATCAAGCAGCTCCGGCCGGGTCAGCACCAGTAGCGGCGACTCGGCCGCGTCGGGCTGGTCACGAACCGTGACCTGGTCCAGCGACTCGTCGAAATGCCACAGGCGCTCGCCGTCGGCCACCAGCTGCTGGGGGAATGGCTCCGCGTAGTCCCAGCGAAAGCGGTCCGGGGCCATGAACTTGAGCGTTCCGTGTGACTCCTCGACGATGAAGCCGTCTTCATCGAAGATGACCTGGTGGAAGGTGCCGGACAGGGCGTCCAGGCCGGCGGCGAAACGGTCCAGCCGCTCGCGCGGGTCGGCCGCGGCCAGGGCCCAGCACAAAACCAGACAAACGAAGGTAACAGTCCGCAGCACCGCAATATCCTCACTGTGAAAAGCGCGCCGACCGGCGCGAACGGATCAGGCAAAAACCCAAAACATCAGTCGCGCGGCGGCGCCGGAGCCAGTACCTCGCGCTGGCCGTTGTGCTCCGGCGGGCTGACAACGCCCTGCGCCTCCATCTCCTCGATCAGCCGGGCGGCGCGGTTGTAGCCGATCCGGAGCTGGCGCTGAACGCTGGAAATCGAAGCGCGGCGACTCTCCAGCACGTAGGCAACGGCCTTGTCGTAAAGTTCATCCTCGGAGTCGCCCGCACTGGCTTCCGGCAGTCCGTTGGCGCCGATGGTCAGACCGTCGGTGGTGGTCTGCGTTTCCGCCAGCACTTCCTCGAGGTAGTCGGGCTCGCCCTGCTCCTTCAGCCAGTTGACCACCTTGTGCACCTCGTGATCGTCCACGAAGGCGCCGTGAATGCGCTCGGGCAGACCCGATCCCGGCGGCAGGTAGAGCATGTCGCCGTGGCCCAGGAGCTGCTCGGCGCCCTGCTGATCGAGGATGGTGCGCGAGTCGATGCGCGAGGACACCTGGAACGCCATCCGGGTCGGGATATTGGCCTTGATCAGGCCGGTGATCACGTCGACGGACGGCCGCTGCGTGGCAAGAATGAGGTGGATGCCGGAAGCGCGCGCCTTTTGCGCCAGGCGTGCGATCAGCTGCTCGACCTTCTTGCCCACGATCATCATCATGTCGGCAAACTCGTCGACCACGACCACGATGTACGGCAGCCGCTCCAGCGTCGGCGGGGATTCGCCGGGCGTCAGGCTGTCGGGACTGACCAGCGGGTCGGGAATCGGCCGGTTCTTGTCGATCGCTTCCTTGACCTTGCGGTTGTAGCCGGCCAGGTTGCGCACGCCCAGCGCGGCCATGAGACGGTAACGACGCTCCATCTCGGCTACGCACCAGCGCAGCGCGTTGGCCGCTTCCTTCATGTCGGTCACGACCGGCGTCAGCAGGTGCTGAATGCCCTCGTAGACCGACAACTCCAGCATTTTCGGATCGACCATGATCAGGCGGACCTGATCCGGGCTGGCCTTGTACAGCAGGCTCAGGATCATGGCGTTGATGGCCACGGATTTCCCCGAACCGGTGGTTCCCGCCACCAGCAGATGCGGCATGCGTGTGATGTCGGCGGTCAACGGCTTGCCGGAGATGCTCTTGCCCAGCCCGACCGTCAGCGGCGAACCGGCCTTGGCATAGACCTCCGAGGACAGGATTTCACGCAGATGGACGATCTCGCGGTGCTGGTTCGGAATCTCCAGACCGATCACGCTCTTGCCGGGGATCACGTCGACCACGCGCACCGAAATCACGCTCAAGCCGCGTGCCAGGTCCTTGGCCAGGTTGGAAATCTGGGCACCCTTGACGCCCGGCGCCGGCTGCAGCTCGAAACGGGTGATGACCGGACCCGGATGCACCGCCACCACCTCGGCTTCCACGCCGAAATCCGCCAGCTTGAGCTCGACCTGGCGGCTCATGGCCTTGAGCGTGTCTTCCGAGTAGCCCGAACGCTGCACCGCCGGCTCGTCCAGCAGTTCCAGCGGAGGCAGCCCGCCTTCCGGCAGGTTCTTGAACAGCGGCTGCTGGCGCTGCTTGGCGTCTTCGCGCGGCTTGACCTCCGGCGCGACCCGCGGCTCGATTCGCACCTCCGGCCGGTTCTGGCGTTTCAGCGTGTCCTTCTTGCGCACTTCCTCACGCACCGCCCTGGCCCGACGGCCGTGAATCCAGTCGCGCAGGCGGCCGAAGCGGTCCACGCTCCAGGCCACCAGCGCCAGGGCGAGAAAACCGGTGCGGTCAACCACGCGGATCCAGGACAGGCCGGTGAGCAGGGTGATGCCGCCGAGGAAGATGCTGAGGCTGATCAGGGCGGCCCCGGTAAAGCCCAGCGCCCGCACCATCGGACCGGAAAGCACCGCACCCAGCGCTCCACCGGGCTGGACCAGCGCCCCGCGCGACTGCAGGGACAGCAGGATGCAGCCGCTCAGGATGACGACCAGCAGGCCACCGGCGCGCAAGCCCCACTCGCCCAGGCTGGCCGGCTCGGAACGCTCACGCAACACTTTCAGGCCGATCAGGCCCACCAGCACAGGGGCAAGGTAGGCCATATAGCCGAACAGGAACAGGAAGACGTCGGACAACCAGGCCCCCACGGGTCCGCCGAGGTTGCGCACCCCGGGTTCCGAGGCCACCCGCGACCACCCCGGGTCGGCCGGGTTGTGGCTGAGAAGGCTCAGCATCAAATACACGGCCACGACCATGATGACAAGGAACAAGGCCTCGCTCATCCGTCTGGTCATGACACCGGAAAACTCCGACGCGGCTGTTCTGGATTTCGATGCGGTACGGCTCATCAGCCCGGATTCTGCATTAAAAGCAACCGTCAACCAACCGATTTCATTGTTTCAATGCGGAATGAACCAGTTCTCCCGAACGGACGTTGATGCCCTTGAGCAAGGAAGCATGGGCGCTCCAGTCCGGCCGCGCCATCCGCTGCACGTAAGGCAGAATGGCGGCACACAGGGCCTGGCTCGACGTTCGGGGCACCGCTCCCGGCATGTTGGTCACGGCGAAATGAGTCACACCGTCGACCTGGTAGGTCGGGTCGGCATAGGTGGTCGGGCGCGTGGTCTCGAAGCATCCGCCCTGGTCCACAGAGATATCCACCACCACGCTGCCGTCGGCCATGGCCGCGATCATGTCGCGCGTGACCACGTGGGGCGCCCGTGCGCCGGTGACCAGCACGGCGCCAATCACCATGTCGGCGCGGGAGACCATATCGCCGACGGTTTCGGCATACGGATACAGCGCGGTAACGTTGGGGCCGATGGCCATCATTTCCGCCAGCCGGTCCTGGCGCCGGTCGAACACGGTGACGCGGGCACCGGCGGCTGCGGCCAGGCGCGCGGCGTTGCCGCCGGCAGCACCGGCGCCGAGCACGACGACGTGACCACGATCCGCCGACGGCAGACCGCCCAGCAGGATGCCGCGCCCGCCCTGGGGCATGTGCAGCAAGTGCGTGCCCACCTGGACCCCGATGCGCCCGGCGATGTTGCTCATGGGCGCCAGCAGCGGCAGGGAACCGTCTGCCTCCTCGACCGTCTCGAACGCCACCCCGGTCAGGCCAATCTCGAGCAGGCGCTGGGTCAGCTCCGGCTCGGCGGCCAGGTGCAGGTAGCAGAACAGCAGGTGGTCGGAGCGCAAGTGCTGCAGATCACCGGCGATCGGCTCCTTGACCTTGACCACCAGTTCGGCTTTCTCGTACAGGGCTGCCGCGTCCGGCAGGATCTGCGCGCCAACCCGCTCGAAGTCCTCGTCGGCGAATCCGCTCTTGCGGCCCGCGCCGGCCTGCAGGAACACATCATGACCGGCCCGCACCAGGTCGCCACAGGCTGCCGGCACCAGGGCCACTCGGCCCTCCAGGGTTTTCGTTTCAGATGGCACACCAATCCGCATAAGATACCTACCCAAGCTCTTCTGTTTTTTTGTCACGAAAACGCCTGCTCTGCCGCAACACCAGTCTCGGGGCGGTTAATATTAGAGTTTCGAAATATTCCTATCCCGGCGGGCCGAAGTTTCGTGTTCGATTTTTGGCCCCTCTAACTGCGAGAAGTATACATGTCCGATCCCCGCCACATTCGCCTCCTGATCCTCGGCTCCGGCCCTGCCGGCTACACGGCTGCCGTCTACGCCGCCCGCGCCAATCTCAAGCCCGTCATCATCACCGGCATACAGCAAGGCGGGCAATTGATGACTACCACCGACGTGGAAAACTGGCCCGGTGACTATCCCGATCTGCAGGGCCCGGAACTGATGGCGCGCATGGCCAAGCACGCCGAGGCCTTTCAGACCGAAATGGTCTTCGATCACATCCACAGTGCCGACCTGAGCCGGCGGCCGTTCCGCCTTGAGGGCGACAGCGGCGTCTATACCTGCGACGCGTTGATCATCGCCACCGGCGCTTCGGCCCGCTACCTCGGCCTGCCCTCCGAGCAACAGTTCCTCGGCCGCGGGGTCTCGGCCTGCGCGACCTGTGACGGCTTTTTCTATCGCGACAAGCCGGTCGCCGTGATCGGCGGCGGCAACACCGCCGTCGAGGAAGCCCTGTACCTGGCCAATATCGCCAGCCACGTCACCCTCGTGCATCGCCGCGACGAGCTGCGGGCCGAGAAGATCCTGCAGGAGCGATTGCTGCAGCGCGTGGACGAGGGCAAGGTCGAGATTCGCTGGGATCACGTGCTCGACGAGGTCCTCGGCGACGAGGACGGCGTGACCGGCATGCGCATCCGCCATGTCGACAGCGGTGAGACCAGCGACCTGGCGCTCGACGCGGTCTTCATCGCGATCGGCCATGATCCCAATACCTCCATATTCATGGACCAGCTCGACATGCAGGACGGCTATATCCAGATTCGCAGCGGCCTGGAAGGCATGGCGACGGCAACCAGCGTGCCGGGCGTGTTTGCCGCCGGCGACGTGGCCGACCACGTCTACCGGCAGGCGGTGACCTCCGCCGGCTTCGGCTGCATGGCGGCGCTGGACGCCGAACGCTTCCTTGACGAACTCGGCGGCTGAACTCATCCAGCTGAGTACCGGCGCGCATGCGCCGGAGCGCAGCGCCTGGCAGGGGCTGGAAAGCGCTACCGGCCCCTTCGTCCACTGGGATTTCCTCAATGCCCTGGCCGCTGCCGGATGCACCGGCGCCAACACCGGCTGGCAACCGGAGTTCTTCGAAGTCAGGCGCGAAGGGGCCTTGTGCGCCGCCGCGCCGGCCTGGCTGAAGCACCATTCGCACGGCGAGTTCGTATTCGACTGGGCCTGGGCGCGGGCGGCCATGCAGGCCGGCATGCCCTGGTACCCCAAGCTGCTGGTTGCCGCACCGTTCACGCCGGTGACCGGCCCCCGCTTGCTGGGCGCGGGCCGCGCCCCGGTCGCCGCCGAGCGCCTGGTCGAACAGCTGGAGCACTGCGTCGAACAGCGCCGCCTGTCCTCGGCCGGAGTGAACTTCTGCACCGATGACGATGCCAGGATCCTGGCGGATGCCGGCTGGCTGGAGCGCTTCGACTGGCAGTATCACTGGCGCGACGAGGGCTATCGTGACTTTGACGATTTTCTCGACCGCTTCCGGCGCAAGGCGCGCAAGAACCTGCGCGCCGAACGCCGAAAAGTCGGGGAAAGAGGCTGGAACTTCGTCTGGAAAACCGGCGCCGAACTCGACGAGGAAGAGATCGACCTGGTGCATCGCTGTTACCTGAGCACCTTCCAGCTCTACGGCAACCGGCCGTCCCTGAACCGCGAATTCCTGGCCGCGGCCGCCGCTCTGGTGGAGCCGCAAATGCTGGTTTGCCTGGCCTGCCTCAATGACCAGGCACTGGCCGCGGCCGTCTTCTGGCGCGACCGGGAACGGCTGTACGGCCGCTACTGGGGCAGCATGGTCGACGAGCGCGACGTGCATTTCGAAGCCTGCTACTACCAGGGCATCGAATACTGCCTCCGGCACGGCCTGGAGTGGTTCGAACCCGGCGCCCAGGGCGAACACAAGATCCGCCGCGGCTTCCTGCCGCAGCGCACCCGGTCCTTCCACTACATCCGCTCACCGGCCATGCGCGGCGCGATCCGGCGCTATCTCGAGGCCGAGGGCGAGGCGCTGATGGCTTACCGGCGGGATCTGGAAAGGCTGAACCCCTTCGCCTGAGTCATTGCCGAAATGAACCGTTACATGATCCCGCGTCTTGGCTCCGACCCGGACTCGCCGTTTCCCGACCCGGGCTTGAGCGAACATCCGGAAGGCCTGGTCGCCTGGGGCGGCGATCTGGACCCTCAACGCCTGCTGCGCGCCTACCGCGCCGGCATTTTCCCCTGGTACAGCGACGGCTCACCGATACTCTGGTGGTCGCCGGAACCGCGCGCCGTGATGGTGCCCGGGCAGGCCGACGTCAGCCGACGTCTGGCCCGCACGCTGCGTCAGGGTCGGTTCTGCGTGTCCATGGACCTGGCCTTCGCCGATGTCATCGACGGCTGCGCCGAAGCGCGGGCCGATGACGAGGGCACCTGGATCACGCCGGCGCTGCGTTCGGCCTTCATCGAACTGCACGGGCAAGGCCACGCCCACAGCTTCGAGGTGTGGATGGACGGCGAGCTGGCCGGCGGGCTGTACGGCCTGGCGCTGGGCAAGATCTTCTTCGCCGAGTCCAAGTTCCACCGCCGACGGGATGCGTCGAAGATCGCGCTGGTCCTGATGCTGCGCGCGCTCAAGTCCTGGGGCTTCCTGCTGCTGGATTGCCAGATCTGGAACCCGCACCTGGAGCGCCTGGGCGTGCGTCTGCTCGATGGCGCCCGCTTCCGGCAGGTCCTGACGGTGGGCACCAGCACGGCGGATGTGGTCGGCCCGTGGACGACACGCCTCGAAGACTGGGGCAAGCACACGCGAGCCGCCCGGGTCCTGGACGAGATCCCGATCCGACCCGATGCCACCCGGCAACAGCAGGGCGAACCTCCGCCGGCCTGAAAAGGGCCCGCAGTCAGTCGGCCAGCAACTCCGCTGGCAGCTCGGGCACCCGGCCCGGCGTCTGATCCAGATGACGGGCCAGATTCTCCAGGCCGGCCTCATAATCGCGACCGACGAGTCGGTGCAGCAACAGGCCGGCATAGCGGCCGACCAGGTCAAGCGCGCCGACTTCCATGCGCATGCCCCAGGTCACCCGGTAGCCCGGCTCCGCCGACGGTGCAAGCAGGAAATACAATTCGGCCTCGTTTTCGCCCAGTTCCAGGTCGAGGTCGATCCGTTCCGACCGCGACAGGCCCACAATCCACAAGCGCCCGCCCCTGTCGCTGCGCCGGTCCGACCAGACCAGGGTCGAGCCGATCCCCGATGGCGGCCCTTCAATGCGCAAATCCATATCGTTCGTCTGCTCGAACCACGGCGACCACTCGGCGAAATGCCGCAGATCCGCCAGCACCTCGAAGATGATCTCGCGCGGCTGATCGATCACCCGGTCCCGCTCGATCACGATCTGGCGTGGCAGAAACGATCCGATCACCAGCACCGCGATGACCAGACCCAGCAGCATGGTGAAAACGATCCGGATCATGCGGCTACCTTCCTGACGCCCGCCTCAGCGCCAGCCCGACAGTGTGAGCGCGATTCGCCATCAGTGGCGGCGCTGGCTTCGCCACGGTTCGTCATCCTCGTCGTCGGACGGCTCGAAATCCTGCTCTTCCTCATCTTCGTCTTCCCATTCGTAGGTCTTGAGCGGCGGCCGGTCCCAGCCGCGGTAGGCCCAGGCCAGCACCGCTCCCAGCACCAGCCCGGTGGCGTGCAGCTCCCAGCTCATTCGTGGTGCCAGCGGAAACACCCCCCAGACCATGGATCCATACAGAAACCACACCATCAGCGAAACGCCGACCGAGCGCACGTCGCGGCGCAGGACCCCGGCGACGAAAACATAGGTCAGCATGCCGTAGACCAGGCCGCTGGCGCCGATGTGGATGCTCGGGCGGGCAAAGGTCCAGGCCAGGGCGCTGGTGCCCACATACAGCAACGGCAGGACCCGCAGCGACGAGTTGGGGTACAGAAACAGGATGGCCACGCCGCCGATGAACAAGGGCATGGAGTTTGAAATCAGGTGTTCGAGATTGCCGTGCAGCAAGGGGGTGAACAGCAGCCCGCTCAGCCCGGAAAGCTCGCGCGGTCGCAGGCCGAACCCGACCAGGCTCAGCCCGGTCACGACCTGGAAGGCATGGATCAACCACAGCAGCGCGACAAAAGCCGCAGTCAGCTTGATCGCCAGCGTGAAGCTGGTCTGGGCGCGCCGCGAGGCGGCATAGTCGGGATCAGGAAAACGCAGCTGCATCACAGCGTGCCGGGCAAGGACGCGGCGATGGTGCGGGTCACCTGGGTTCGAATGCCCTCGAGATCTGCGACGCCGCAGCCGCGGGTGGGCACCGGGGGATGGATCTTGAGGCGAACGGTCCCCGGCCTCACGCGCAGGCTGTCGGCCGGCAGCACATCGCGGGTGCCGATGACGGTCATGGGCAGGATGTCCATCTGCTGATCGACGGCCACGCGGAAGGCTCCCTTCTTGAACGGCAACAGCCTTCCGCTGCGACTGCGCGTGCCCTCGGGGAAAAACAAAAGCCCGGTGCCCTGCCGCAGACGGGCGACCGCCTGGTTGATCGCCTCCCGGGCCTGTTCCGGGTCGGAGCGGTCAATGAAGATGTGGCCGATGGCGCGGCAACCGGCCGAGACGAAGGGCAGCTTGCGCAGTTCGGCCTTCATCACCCAGCGCAGATCCAGGCCGCAGTAGCCATAGATCAGGGGGATGTCGAACTGACTTTGGTGATTGGCGACCACGACGTAAGAACGGTCGGGGTCGATGTGATCCAGGCCATCGATTTCCACCTTGACCAGCGTCATGCCGGCCAGGATGCGAGCCCAGCGGGCGGCGATCTGGGTGTTGGCGATGCGCGGTGATATCAGGGAGGTCGGCACGGCCAGGATCGCGCTGATCATGGTCACGACAACGGCGGCCGGGACGAACACCAGCCACTGCCAGAGTGGGTAGAAGATCAGCCAGTACGGCCGCTGGACGAAGGAGGCGGACATCGCGGCATGATCTCACAAAACATGAAAAAGGGCGCCCGGATCGGGCGCCCCGCACCAGCTTGGGCGCACAAGACGCCTTTAGGCTGCCTTGGCCTTGCCTTCCTCGCTGATCAGGCGACCGCTGCCGATTTCGATCCGGCGCGGCTTCATCTGCTCGGGCAGTTCGCGCCGCAGGTCGATGTGCAGCAAGCCGTTTTCCAGCTTGGCTCCTACCACTTCGACATGGTCAGCCAGCTGGAAGCGACGCTCGAACGAGCGCGTGGCAATGCCGCGATACAGCATTTCGCTGCCTTCGCTACGCTCCACGTCCTGCTTGTTGCCGGACACGGTCAGGGTGTTGCGCTCGCTGACCAGATCGAGCTCGTTTTCGGCGAAGCCGGCCACCGCCATGGTGATGCGGTAGCGATCCTCGCCCAGCGACTCGATGTTGTAAGGCGGATAACCGCCGGAATCCACGCGCGAGGCATTCGACAGCATGTCGGCCAGGCGGTCGAAACCAATGGCGGTGCGGTACAGGGGGGTGAGATCGAAAGTGCTCATGTCTTATCCTCCAAATGAAGCAATAAGTGAATTGTTGAAGGTCTGCCTGCCCATCAGGCCAGACCGTTTGAAGACCCTCTCGGCGTCCTCAAAAACATAGATCGGGATCGATCGGGGAAGTTTCAAGACACCTGAGATGCGCGGATTGCTGATCCCGGTTGCATGTGGAGGGGGGCGCAGGCTGCTTCAAGGCAGTCTGGAAGGCCCGATAATGGGATGCTATAAATGCTGCACTGCGGCGCCGGCAACCAACGCCCCGCTCCTGCGGACAATCATCGGGCGAATGGCGTCGTGCACAAGGATCAAGCGAGCCCACG
>SKKM01000109.1 GCA_007121485.1 Wenzhouxiangella sp.
CCCCGCGGCACGGGCCATCTCAGCACGGGCCTGATCGAGCAGGTCGATCTCCTTGACGCCTACTACTCCCGTTACCTGCCGCAATCGGCCACCGCGCTGCTGGTACCTGGCGCCATCCTGGTCGCGGTCTTCCTGACCGACTGGCTCGCCGGCGCGCTGCTGCTGGTGGCTGCTCCGCTGATCCCCGGTTTCATGATCATCATCGGCATCGGCGCCCAACAGATCAGCCAGCGCCAGCAGGACGCGCTGGGGCGATTGAGCGGCCTGTTCTTCGACCGCCTGCAAGGGCTGGATACCTTGCGTCGCTTCGGCGCCGAGCAGCGCGAGCTGGAGCGCATGAAGTCCTTTTCCGAGCAGTTTCGCGAGCGCACCATGCAGGTGCTCAGGGTGGCCTTCCTGTCCTCTGCCGTGCTCGAGTTCTTCAGCGCCGTGGCCATCGCCACCCTGGCCATCTACATCGGTCTGGGCCTACTGGGCATGATCGACTTCGCCGGCGCCGACTCGCTGACGCTGTTCAAGGGCCTGTTCATCCTGGTGCTGGCGCCCGAGTTTTTCAGCCCATTAAGAACCCTGGCCGGTTTCTGGCACGACCGGGCCGGCGCACTGGCCGCGGCGCAATCCCTGCGCGAGTTGCTGGCGGCCGAGCCGGCGCGCCAGGAACCCGACCAGCCGGCTGCGCGGATCCCCACTGAACCGTGCGCGGTCAGCGTCGAAGGCGTGCACAAGCGCTTCGCCGGCCGCGCGGCGGTGCTGGACGGCGTCAGCCTGGAAGTGGCGGCCGGTGAAAAACTGCTGATCGCCGGTCCCAGCGGCTGCGGCAAATCCACCCTGCTGGCGCTGATCGCGGGCTTTGCCGAACCGGACGCCGGCGTTATCCGGATCGATGACACGGATGTGGCGCAATTCACACTGGGCCAGCTGGCGGCGGTGCGCGGCTATCTTGGGCAGAAACCGCTGCTGCTGCCGGCCAGCCTGGAAGACAACATCCGCTACGGCGACGGGGATGCCGATCAGGCGGCCATCCAGCGCGCCGTGCGCCTGAGTGGCGTGGAAAGCTTCCTCGACCGGCTCCCGCATGGCCTGGCAACCCGCCTGGGCGAAGACGGCCACGGCATCTCCGGCGGCCAGGCGCGCCGCCTGGCGCTGGCCCGGGTTCTGCTGAAACCGCGCCCGCTGCTACTGCTGGATGAGCCCACGGCCAGCCTCGATGCTGACACGGAAATGGCCTTCTGGCGCGCCCTGGACTCTGTGCTGGAACGCCAGGCCATGACCGTGATCTGTACCAGCCACAGCCCGCTGGCCGCAGACTGGGCCGATCGCGCACTTCACCTGGCCGGTGGCCGGATCCGGGAGCAGTCCGATGCCTGAGCCGCTGCGTCTGAGCAAGGTCATGGGCCTGCGGGCCTGGTGGCTGCTGGCCGGCGCCTTGCTGATCCTGCTCAGCCTGGCTGCCGGCGTCGCCCTGCTCACCCTGTCGGGTTGGTTCATCACCGCCAGCGCGCTGGCCGGGCTGGGTCTGATCGTGGCCCTGGACATCTTCACGCCCGGCGCCGGCATCCGCCTGGCCGCGGTAGTGCGCACCGTGTCGCGCTACCTGGAGCGCCTGGTCACCCACGAAGCCACTTTCGGCCTGATCGCCGATCTGCGCGCCGCGGTGTTCGAGCGCCTGCTCAAGCTGGATGAGTTCCAGCACCGCGGCCTGCGCCGCGGCGACACCCTCAACCGCCTGACCGCCGACATCGACACCCTGGACCACCTGTTCCTCGGAGTGGCCGGGCCGACCGCGGCCGCGCTGCTGCTGACGCTGGCTACGGCCATCCTCATGGGGCTTTTCATCGATCCATGGCTGGCCGTGGCCGGCGCCTTGCTGCTGACCGTCAATCCGCTGTTGACCGAAATCAGCCGGCGCCGTGGCCTGGACGCCAGCCGCGAACTGGTCCAGACTCTGCCGGAACTGCGCCGCGAGGCCACCGCCGGGCTGGAAGGACTGGCCGAGCTGACCGCATTCGACCGCATCGAGGATCAGCAGCGACGATGGTCGGCGGTGTCGAACCGCGCCATTGCCCTGCAGGAACGGCTGGCCCGCCTTGACGCCACCAGCCAGGGCCTGGTCACGATGAGCGGGTTCATCGCCGTCTGGCTGGCGCTGGTCATCGGCATTCGCCTGTTCGAGGCGGGGCTGATCAACGGGCCGGTGCTGGGCCTGGTCGTCTTCGCCCTGCTTGGAATGGGCGAGGCCTGGCAAGCCCTGCCGGCCGCCTGGCGCAAGCTGGAGCAGTGCCGCGGCGCCCACCAGCGCGTCACCGAACTGACCACGACCGCCCCGCTGCTTGCCACCCGCCCCGATCCCCGCCAGCCGGCCGGCAATCGCCTGGTCATCGACCGGGTCAGCTTCCGCTATGGCGCCGAGCAGCCGTGGATCTTCCGGGATTTCGACCTGGAAATCGATAGCGGCGAACGGATCGCCGTGGTCGGGCCCAGCGGCTGCGGCAAGACCACGCTGGCGCTTCTGATCATGCGCCAGCTCGATCCGGTCGAGGGCCGCATCCGGCTCGGTGCGAACGACCTGCGCGAGCTGGATCCGGTCGCTTACCGCCGCCACGTCGGCGTTCTTTCACAACAACCCATGCTGTTCCGCGACACCATCGCCGAGAACCTGCGCCTGGCCCGGCCCGATGCTGACGAAATGGCCCTGGGCCGGGCGCTGGCGACGGCCGGCCTGGCCTCTTTCATGGATGGACTGGATGACGGACTGGACACCTGGCTGGACGAAGGCGGCGGCAACGTGTCCGGCGGCGAAGCGCGGCGCCTGGCGCTGGCCCGGCTGGTGCTGAGCGACTGCCC
>SKKM01000263.1 GCA_007121485.1 Wenzhouxiangella sp.
CGGCCCCGCGCGGCGCCACGCAGCGGCATAGCTCGCGGCCTCGGTTGGTGTCGTTTTGTCGGGCGGGTTGGGCATGGAGTCAGTGTCGCTAATGTGCGCCGCCTGCGGCGTCACTATTGAGGCTTGTTAGCAGATTCTTGCTGAAGGCGCTCTACCAGCCACACCTTGATGATTGATTGGCGGGTAACGCCATAGCGCGCAGCCTCACGATCCAACGACTTGACAACCCAAGCCGGGAAGTCGACGTTGATTCGCTTTTGTTCCTGATTAACGCGGCGAGCAGAGGACAGGTCCAGGTCTTCAACAATATCTTTCTGATCTGCGTCAAATTTTTTATCGAAGTCTTTAGCTTTCATAGAGCTCAATCTCCTTCTTGCGGGAACGCCTGACTGAGATCAGGCGAGTACGACCTTCCCTGTAGGTGACGACAGCTGACCAGTGCTTTTCACTAATCTTGCCGATCAGCAAAAACCTTGGCTCGCCCTCTGCTTTTGCGCGGATTTCCAGCAAATACGGATCGCTGCACAGCTCTTGGGCAGCCAAGAAATCGATACCATGCTTGTCCAGGTTCGCTTGGCTTTTGGCTTCGTCGAATTCAAACTCACTCATGAGTAGAAATTATACCCTTTTTGGCCATGCTGCAGATCGTCGACCCAGCGAGCCCATTGCGGCGTCAGCGCGATGCTCCTGGCGTTCCGGGCAGACATGGTCTTGACCTGTTTAAGCTGTGATTTCAGGAAAGTAGCTCAGGGTGGTAAAACTTACTACCCACGCTCCAGGTCCCTACTCGCCGCAATCCAGCCGGCGCCCCACCGCGTCATCAACCGGCCGGCAACCGCGCGGATAGCCGTAGCTGTCCCAGTACTCCACCCGACCGCGCCTCTCCATCAGCTGAAAATAACGCGGGTCCTGCCGCAGCCACTGCATCGCGGGCAGCCAGGCCGACATCAGGATCGGCCATGGCCGGTTTACCTGGGTCTGTGCGATCTCGAACGCACGTTCGCCGAGCTCGAACATCAGTGACGCAATATACAAGTCCGAGGCCCGCCCCTCTCGATCCCAGTCCCGTGTTTCCAGCGAATGAAGGAAGGCCATCCGACCCGATGGATCCTGCAGTGCCTGAACAAGCGCAGATGCGGACTGCGATCGGGTCTCGAATCCGTCCTCCAACCGACCCAGCATGGCCGCGACCAATTCAGCGGCGCCGGTGGCGTCCCCGTCATGGATGCGTTCCGTCGCCAGCAAATTGCCCCAAAAGTCCTGGCCGTCGAGCACCACGGCTTCCACGGCCAGTCGCTCGGCCTCGACGCGCCGACCCTCGATGGCGTGGGCGATTCCCAGCACGCCGCTGTTGATGCCGACCAGTGGCTCCAACTGTCGCGCACTCTCCAGCAAGGGCAGCGCACGTTCGGCGTAGCCGAGTTCCAGCCAGAGAAAGGCCAGCCACAGCTTCGGCGTTGTATCGGGTGAAGGCAAGGCCGCTGCGCGCTCGAGCAGTCGAATGCCTTCGGCGACGGCGCCAGGGTTCCCCGAATCGGCGACCATCTGACCTTTCACGGCCAGGCCGATCGGAATCCCGGCGTTCAGCGCCATCGCCCGATCGGCTGCCGGGCCGGCCCGCTGAGTCATCTCCGTTCGGTCGTGGTCGGTTCGCCAAGCGCCGTTACCCAGTATCCAGTAGGTGGCGGCCAGAAAGGCCCAGGCCTCGGCAATGTCCGGATCGCGTTCGACCGCAAAGCGAAAGTCCTCGATCGCCTGGTCCAGCTCGACACGCTGATAAAAACGCGAGCGCCCGTGCAGATAGCGCTGGTAGGCCTCCATGTCCCGCGTCGGCGCTTCGACGGCGACCTGGCGGGTGCCGAGGATATCCTCGAGCGCCAGCGTGATCGCCTGCGCGATCTCTTCCTGCACCTGGAAAATGTCGTCCAGTTCACGGTCGTAGCGATCCGACCACAGGTGGGCATCGTCGCCGGCTTCGATCAACTGCGCGGTGATGCGCACCTGGTTGCCCTGCTTGCGCACCGAGCCCTCGAGAATGTGGCGCACGCCGAGCTGCCGAGCGATTTCCGGGATGGGCGTATTGCTGCCCTTGAAGGAGAAGGCCGAGGTGCGCGAGGCGACCTTCAGCCCTTCGATCCCGGCGAGGATGTTGAGCAGTTCCTCGGAGATGCCATCGGCGAAGTAGGCGTTCTCGGGGTCCGGGCTCATGTTGACGAACGGCAGCACGGCAATCGACTCTCTCTCCGCCGCCGGCATGGACTCCGGCTGGCGCTCTTCGTCGGTCCCGGCGGGTACCGTGACCAGATCTGGCTCGATCACCGCGGCCGGTTCGACCGGGCCCGGTGCGCCGGGTTTGAGCAGCCAGCCGGCCGAAAGGCCAACGCCCAGGACCACCAGCAGCGCGGCAACAAACACCGTGCGCTTGCCCAGTAGCGCCGGTGCCGGGCCTTGCTCGACCTGCGCGGCCGGCGCCGACTCGGTGCGCTTGATGCCGTCCGGCGTCAACTCCAGCGCCCAGGCCAGCACCAGGGCGATGGGAAAGCCCAGCACGACCACCACCACCAGGAAACTCAGCGCCCAGGCCGGCACGCCCAAACTGGGCAGCATGATGTCGGCGGCCTGCAGCACTACGAAGGCGGTGGCCGCGTAGACTACCGCCACGCGAATCACCTTGCGGCGCTTTATTTCCCTAAAGAAACTCATCGCAGTAACACCTTGCAGCGCAGGCAATGGAGGCTTTGCGGCTTTCCGCGGCTGCGGAATGAAGCGAAGCCGGAATGCCGTGGCGCGTGCAGGCAATGGAGGCTTTGCGGCTTTCCGCGGCTGCGGAATGAAGCGAAGCC
>SKKM01000096.1 GCA_007121485.1 Wenzhouxiangella sp.
CTGGGAGGAAACCTGCAACGCCATGAGCTTCCAGCCCGACGGCGAAACCGTCTGGTTCATGTCCAACCATGGTGACGAGAACGACCTGATCGGTCTCTACACTTTGAACATCAACACCCGCGAGCTGAACCTGGTCCAGCGCGATCCCGAAGGGGAAGTCGACTTCAGCGGCGCGGTCTTTTCGCCGGCCACCCAAGAGCTGCAGGCCACCGTGTTCGTCGGCGACCGGGCGCGCATTTATCCGAAAACCGACGAATTCGCCGAACAGCTGGAATTCCTGCGCGAGAATCTGCCGGAAGGCGAGATCGGCATCGCGTCGCGGACACAGGATGAACGCCTGGCCCTGGTCAGCCTGTCGCGCGACGTCGACCCGGCCGCGGTCTACCTGGTCGACATGGAAAACCGCACCGTGGAGCTGCTGTACCGGGTGCGTCCCGAGATCGACTCAGGCCAGATGGCCGAGATGCGCCCGATCCGCTACACCGCGCGCGACGGCCTGGAGATTCCCGGCTACCTGACCATCCCCAACGGCGTGGAGGCGGAGAACCTGGCCGTGGTCGCCCTGATCCACGGCGGCCCCTGGGCGCGCGACACCTGGGGTTTCCGCTCGCAAGTGCAGTTCCTGGCCAACCGCGGCTACGCCGTGTTCCAGCCCAACTTCCGCGCCTCGACCGGCTTCGGCCAGGCCTTCCTGAATGCCGGCAACCGGGAGTGGGGCGATGCCATGCAGGACGACATCACCGACGGCATTCAGTACCTGATCGAACAGGGCATCGCCGATCCGGAGCGGGTCTGCATCATGGGCGGCAGCTACGGCGGTTACGCCACCCTGGCCGGCATGGTGTTCACGCCCGAGCTGTACGCCTGCGGCGTCAACATCGTCGGCGTTTCCAACATCATCACTCTGCTCAATTCCATCCCGACCTACTGGGGTCCGATCCGCCAGATGCTGACCCTGCGCGTGGGCGACCCGGACACCGAGGAGGGCCGCGCCCAGCTCGAGCGCCAGTCGCCGATCAACCACGTCGACAACATCCAGCGCCCGCTGCTGATCGTGCACGGCGCCAACGACCCGCGCGTGCGCCAGAGCGAGGCCGACCAGATCGTGGTCGCCATGCGCGAGGCCGGGTTGCCGGTGGAGTACATCCTGGCGCCCGACGAAGGCCATGGCTTCAGCCAGCGCATCAACCGGTTGGCGATGTATGCGCGCGTCGAGCAGTTCCTGGCCCAGCACCTGGGCGGGCGCTACCAGTCGGACATGGCCGACGAGGTGGCCGAGCGCCTGGCCGCGATCACGGTGGATGTGGAAGCGGTCGAGATGCCGGAACTGGCCGGCGAGCTGGACACCGCGCGCACCCTGCCGCTGCCGCCGGTCGATGTCGAGCAGCTGGCCCTGGGCCGCTTCGGCTACGTAACGACCATCGCCATGGGTGAACAGGAACTCAGCATCGAGGCCGAGCGGACCATCGAACAGGTCGAAGTTGACGACACGCCGCGCCTGCGCATTGCCTCGACCTCGGCCACGCCCATGGGCGAAATCTCGGACGAACTGCTGCTGCAGCCCAATTCCCTGCGTCCCATCCAGCGCCGCGTGCAGCAGCCCGGTGCGACCATCGAGGTGGACTTCGACGCGCGCGCCTTCACCGGCGCCATCGAGGCCGGTGGCCAGACCATCCCGATCAACGTCGATCTGGACGCACCGATCTTTGCCGGTGATTCCGGACTGGAAGCCGTGCTGGCCTCAATGCGCCTGGGCGAGGGCTACCGGACCTCGGTGCGGGTCGCCGAAATCGGCGCCCAGCAGCGCGTGCGCTTCTTCAGCGTGCAGGTGGAGGGCTCCGAAAGCATCGAAGTGCCGGCCGGCACCTTCGAGACCTGGCGGATCAGCCTGCGCGCGCTCGACGGCGAAGGCGGCGAGCAGACCGTGTGGCTGGACAAGAACGCGCCGCGCACCACCGTCAAGGCCGAAGGTCGTCTGCCGCCGCAGATGGGCGGCATGGGCTACACCACGGTGCTGACCGAGCGTCCGTGATTATTCACCCGGCCGACCAGGCCGGGAGCTATGAGCGGAGGTCTTTGCGGACATGCGCCGCAAATGCCGAGCATCAAATACCGCAGGTATTTTGATGCCGAATCGATAGCAAAAAAACCCGGCGGGAAGTCCCGCCGGGGTTGGACCAGAAAAGAGACGGCGCAAAGCTATCGGGGTAGAGAGAGGAGGGAGGCGCCGGCCCCTGCTGAATCAATCAGCCCTGGTCGAAACAAATTCCGGGTAGGCCTCCATGCCGCACTCGGCCATGTCCAGCCCGGAAAACTCGTCTTCCTCGTCCACGCGGATGCCCATGGCGGCCTTGATCACCGCCCAGACGATCAGGCTGGCCCCGAACACGAAGACAAAGATCGCGGCCAGGCCGGCCAGCTGGCCGAGCAGCGTCGCCTCGTCGTTGCTGAGCAAAACCGCCAGCACGCCCCAGATGCCGACCACGCCGTGCACCGAGATGGCGCCGACCGGATCGTCGATCTTCAGGCGGTCCAGGCCGACAATCGAGAACACAACGATCGCCCCGCCGACGGCGCCGATGCAGGCGGCCAGCAGCGGCGCAGGCGTGAGCGGTTCGGCCGTGATGGCGACCAGCCCGGCCAGGGCCCCGTTCAGGGCCATGGTCAGATCGGCCTTGCCGAACATGAAGCGGGCCAGGATCAGCGCCGTGATCAAGCCGCCGGCGGCGGACAGGTTGGTGTTGACGAAGACCATGGCCACGTTGTTGGCCGACTCGACATTCGACACCATCAGTTCCGAACCGCCGTTGAAGCCGAACCAGCCCATCCACAGGATGAACA
>SKKM01000234.1 GCA_007121485.1 Wenzhouxiangella sp.
CGCAGGCCGAAGCGATCGACGATCCCGGCCACCGCCGATGCCGCGCCGACCACGTACAGATCATCGTGGTCGCGAATCATGGTGCCGGGCTCGGCCTTGCGCACGAAGCGACCTTTGCGAGTGGTGCTGGCAATGGCCAGCACGGTAACCCCGAAGCGCGAACGTAACTCGCTGCTGCTGACGTCGGCCGAGGCCAGCAGCGAGCCCTGCGGAACACGCAGATGCTGCAGCTGCTGGTCCAGTCCGTACTGGGCAAACAGATCGCACCAACTGGGCTGGCCCGGATCGGCCGCGGCCGGCTTGCGCTCGACCAGCAGCCAGCGACCGGCGATCAGCACGTAGGCCAGGCCCACCGCCAGCATGATCAGGCCGGGCAGAGTGAACGAGAAGAACCCGAACGGCTCGATGCCGGACTGTTCCAGCTGCGCTGTGACGACCAGGTTGGGCGGCGTGCCGATCAGGGTCAGCATGCCGCCCAGCAGGGCCGCATAAGCCAACGGCATGAGCAGGCGCGAGGGGCTGATCCGGCGCCGCCGGGCGATGGCCAGCACCACCGGCAGCATCACCGCCACCGTGCCGGTCGAGCTGAGAAAGCCCGACAGCAGCGCAGTGACGATCATGATCACCGCCGTCAGGCCGGCCAGTCCGTCACCGGCCATGGCCTCCACCCGCCGCCCCAGCGCATCGGCCACCCCGGTCTGGAACAGGCCGGCTCCGACCACGAACAGCGCGGCGATCATCAACACCACCGGGTCGGCAAAGCCGGCCAGCGCCTCGCCGGTGGTGACCAGACCGCTCAAGGTCAGGGCCAGCAGGCCCATCAGCGCGACCAGGTCCAGGCGCAGGCGATTGCTGACGAACAGGACCAGCATCGCCATCAGGATGGCCAGGGTCAGCCATAGCTGCGCGCTCAAGACGGATTCTCCATAGACATGTTCATGACTCGCCCCGATTCACCGCTTCAATCGTGAACGGCGGCGGCCGGCTGCAGACGACCGCGCTGTCGCAAGCGCTCGAGACAGCCATCCACATCATCTCGACCGAAGGGCTTGGGAATGAAATCATCCGCGCCGATGCGCTCGAGAAAATAGTGCTCGGTCGCCTGTGGATTCCCGCTGATCATGATCACCGGCATCTCGCCGAGCAGTCTTGCGCGACGAAAGGCCCGCAGCACCGAAAATCCACTCATGCCCGGCAGCAGAATGTCGAGAAAGATCACATCGGCGGGCTGCTGCTCGACCTGGCGGATCGCCTCCTCGCCGGTCTCCACACAGCGCACCCGGAAGCCCTTGTCGATTAGCACGGCCTCAAGCGCCTTGCGGATGGTCAACGAGTCGTCGACCACCAGGCAATCCAGGCCGCCGTAAGGACCTCGAGGGGACCCGGTGGCCGTGGCCGAGCCAGGCCGGGCCGGCTCGGAGGATGGTTGTGCAGCCGGAGGCGGCGCCTCCGTGAACTCCTCGGCCGCCGGCGGGGCCACGGACTCCTGAGCTGCCGCCAACCGATCCTCCAGCTCGCTCGCTTCCAGCGGCACATCAAGCTGATCGAACAGCTTGCCCGTCAGCAGGCGCATGCTGTAGCCGTCGGCGTTGTCCGGCAGCAACTCGGCGATGCGCAGCGGTGCGCCTGCGGCGGCGCCGAATTGCGGGGCGAGCAGGATCTCATCGCCCAATTCGAAGGCATCTGGCAGGCCCTTGATGATACGAACCAGCGCTTGCGTCGATCCCCGCTTCTTCATTTCGATCAGCACGGCAAGCCGCCGGTCACTCAAGCGCACCAGCGTTCCCGGAGGAATCCAGCCCAGGAACTGGATGAAGGACTCGACCAGGGCCTGGTCGAACTGCCCGGCGCGCTGTTTCCACAGCACGCCCAGGGCCTGCTGGTGCGTCATCGGCGGACGATGAGGCCGCTCCGAAGTCATCGCGTCGTAGGCGTCGACGATGGCGATCAGCCGCGCCATCACCGGCACCTCCTCGCCGCTCAGACCGAGCGGGTAACCCTGCCCGTCCGGCCGTTCGTGGCTGGCTCGAATGGCGGCCAGGGCCTCCCAGGAAAGCCCGGGACTGTCCTTGAGCAGATCATGACCGATGACCGGATGCGACCGCATTTCATTCAGCTCGGCCAGCGTGAGTTCACCCGGCTTGCCGAGGATGTTCAAGTCCAATCGCGCTTTACCCACATCGTGCAGTAGACCGACCATGGCCGCCGTCTCGACCTGCGTTCGACTCCAGCCCAGGGCATGTGCGAAACCGGCCATCAGGATGCTGGTGTTGATGCTGTGCTGGGCCAGGTAAAAGCGCCGCTCCTTGATCCGCGTCAGCCAGATCAGGGCGGCTAGCGACAGGTTCTGGGAATGCACCAGCAGGCTGACGACCGATTGCGCCAGGCCGATATCCAGCTCGCCGCTGATGCGAAAACTGAGCATGAACTCGGTGATGCGCCGGACCAGGATGTTGTAGATGCGCAGGCCGACGCGCATGGAGTGCGACGTCAGCCGACTGGTCTGCAGCAGCTCGATGCGCTCCGGCAGGTTCGGCAGGCGCTCCTGTAGCGGCTCAACCTGCGGGCCTTCCGGCCGGGTGCGGTTGAGGCTGGCCGACAGGTCGATGATCAGCCAGGCGCAGCATTCTTCCAGCAGTTTCTTCTGCTCGAAGCTTTCGAGGATCAACGAAGGCCCCGGAAACGGGCTTTCTGTCCAGGCACGGTCAAGCAGGACCACCCTTTGGCCGAGCCGGAGTTCCGAGGGCGCCAGGCGAAACAGCTGTGCCCCCGGTCTCTGTTTCAGTTCCTCAAGTCCCGCTGCCTGCATGCATTTCCTTTCGTGCCGAAGACCCTC
>SKKM01000302.1 GCA_007121485.1 Wenzhouxiangella sp.
CTAACACCCTGCACCCAACCCTCAGCGGGGAGTGGTGTCGGCTGATGGCGAGCCGTGGGTCGCGGCGGCGGGCACTTCCTCACCGCATCCATCCGACCCACTTGCTCAGGAACGAAAGCGAAACCCGGGACGTGGCAGGAAAGGAATCTCGGTGGCACCAAAGCGCCCCTGAACGAGACGACCCGGAAATGCCGATCTGACCCACGGATCGTCAGCAGCCGGCGCCGCTCGCCGCCAACCCCCCAACTCCCACGGCTCGTCAGCAGCCGGCGCCGCTCGCCGCCACCCCCCAAATCCGAGGCTGATGCGAGATCAAAGGCCGACCGCGACGGCCAGTCCAGAGCGATGTTCAGCTGGCGCCAGACCGCAGGCTGCGCCAGGCAACGAACAATCCGATGGCCAGGCTGCCCAGGGCGGGCAGGGAATAGTCAGCGGCCACCGGGGGAACCTGATAGCCGGCCAGTACGGCCGCGGCGATGATGAAGCCGGCGGCCAGGATGGCGCCGGGCAGGCGGCGGTTGTGGCGGCCGACCTGGACACCCAGCCGGTCCAGTTCCTCGGAATCGATACGGGCGCGCAGCTTGCCGGCGGCGGCCAGCTTGAGTGCCTCATAAATGAGGTGCGGAACCTCGGGGCTGCGCGCCAGCAGGCTGGGCAGCTGACGGCCGATCTTCTCGGCGGTGCGCGGCAGGCCGTAGCGCTCGCGGTAGATGCCCTCCAGCTCCGGCTTGGCGACCTCCCAGATGTTGAGCCTGGGATAGAGATCGCGGCCCATGCCCTCAATGTTGAGCAGGGTTTTCTGCAGCATGATCAGCTGCGGCTGCAGGGTCAGCTTGAAGCGCCGCGCGACCTGGAACAGGCTGATCACCGTTTCGGCGAAGGAAACTTCCTCCAGCGGCCGGGTAAACGCCGGCTCGCACACCGTGCGCGTGGCCGCTTCGAGTTCGTCGATGCGCGTGTCGGGCGGCACCCAGCCGGCCTCGATGTGCAGTTCGGCCACGCGCCGGTACTCGCGGTTGAAGATGGCCAGGAAGTTTTCGCCGATGTAGTAAAGGTCGCTGGGCGTCAGGCTGCCGACAATGCCGAAGTCCAGCGCGATCAGGGTCGGGTCGTCCGGGTTGCTGGCGTCGACCAGGATGTTGCCGGGATGCATATCGGCATGGAACAGGTTGTCGCGGAACACCTGGGTGTAGAACAGGCGCACGCCGCGGCGGGCCAGGACCTCAAGATTGACCTGGCGCCGGCGCAGCTCGGCCAGATCGCGGATGGGAATGCCGCTGACCCGCTCCATGACCATGACCCGGCTGGCGGTCAGCTCCCAGTAGATCTTGGGGATATAGAGCTCTTTCGAGTCTTCGAAATTGCGCCGGATCAGCGAGGCGTTGGCGGCCTCGGCCTGCATCTTCAGCTCATCGTGGATGACTCGCCCGAACTCCTTGACGATATCGTCGGGCCGGATGCGGTCGCCTTCCGGGTGGTAGCGGCGGACCAGGGCACCCAGGCTCTTGAGCAGCGTCAGGTCACGCTCGATCTGGCGTTCGATGTTGGGGCGAACCACCTTGACCACCACGGCCTCGCCGGTCTTGAGCACGGCGCCGTGGACCTGGGCGATCGAGGCCGAAGCCAGCGGCATGTCTTCGAACTCGGCGAACAGGCTCTCGATCGGAGCCTTGAGTTCCTCTTCGATGATGGCGCGGGCCTGCTCGGACGGAAACGGCGCAACGGCGTCCTGCAGTCCGGCCAGTTCGTCGGCAATGTCGGGCGGCAGCAGGTCGCGGCGGGTCGAGAGAATCTGGCCGAACTTGACATAAATCGGCCCCAGCTCCTGCAGGGCCAGGCGCAGGCGCTCGCCGCGCGGCAGCTCGGCCATGGCCCGCCGGCCCGGCAGCAGACGGAACACCCCGGCCAGCGGCATGCCCTCCAGCAGCTCGTCGAGCCGGTAGCGGGTCAGCGTCAGCAAGATGCTGACCATGCGCACGGGATGTCGGATCATGCCAGGCCCCGGCGGCGCATCTTGACTTCGAGCCGATCGGCTGCTTCGCGCAGTTCGTCGACGTCGCGGGCAAACGACTCGGCTTCGGCGCGGGTGGTCAACAGCCCGCTTTCCTCGCGCAGGTAGTGGCTGAACTGCTCCCCGGCAACTCCGGCCAGCCGGCGGCTTTCGCCGAATGAGTCGCGCAGCAGGCGCCAGACCTGGTGGCCGAGCACGTCGCCCAGCTGTTCGGTCAGCAGGCCTTCCCAGTCCGGATCGAGCTTGCGCAGCAGCTGCTCCAGGGCCTGGGCCGCTCCGGCGTCGCCGTCGATGCGCACGCCGCTCTGCTTGCCGAACCAGTCAGGCGCGGCCATGGCCAACAGCGCGCCCGGAGAGCCGGTGATCACCGTATCGGGCGCCAGATCGGTTTCGGCCACCACGCGCAAGCGCTCCGGCTCGCCGCAGAAGAACAGATCAATTCTCAAGCCGGACAGGGCCAGCTGGATGCAGCGCTGATCCAGCGACTGCAGGCGCTGCTTGCCGACGGGATCGGCGTCCAGCGCCTGGTTGATCGCGCGGTCGATCGCGGTGGCCAGCAGCCCTGGCAAAGGCGTCAGATATCGGCCCATCGTGCCTCAGTCGATCAGGTACGGACGCCGCGGTGCACGGCGCAGATGCCGGCCGAGTAGTTTTCCCAGCTGACATCTTCAAAACCCGCGTCTTCCAGTAGACCGGCCAGTGCGTCCTGGTCGGGAAAACGCCGGATCGATTCGGCCAGGTACTGGTAGCTTTCCTTGTCGCGGGCGATCGCGGCGCCCAGGCGCGGCATGACCTGGAACGACCAGGCATCGTAGGCCTTGC
>SKKM01000179.1 GCA_007121485.1 Wenzhouxiangella sp.
CGGTGTAGGCCTCGGTCGCGTCCAGCACGTGGTTGCCGAACTGGTTGCCGAGTTCCGACAGGCGCAGGTTGATTTCGGCAAAGCGGGCGCGTTCCGCCTCGGGCAGGGCCACGCCGCTCAAGCGAAAATCCAGCAGCTCGTGCTCGATGGTGGCGCGCAGCGCGGCCGACTGCTTCGGCAGGTCGGGACGTTCCGCCAGGGCCTGGTAGGCCTGGAACAGGTCGCGATTCTGGCCGCGCTCGGTGTGGAAGCGGGTCAGCGGCTCCAGGCAGGTCTTGTAGGCTTCGCGCCACTCGGGCGTGTTGCACACGCTGTGCAGGTGAGAGACCGAGGACCAGGCCGCGGCCAGGGCATTGTCGGCCAGGGTTTCGGCCTCGACGATGTTCTGGTAGTCGGGCGCCCGATCGCTGGCGGCGATGTCTTCAAGCAGCTGGCGGTATTCGGCCAGGCGCTGCTCGACGGCGGGCAGGGCGTGTTCGGCCCGGATCTCGGCAAAACGGGGCAGGCCCGCGGCCAGCAGCGGGTTGGACTCGGTTGGGCTCATGATTTTCTAAGCGGATTCGGCGATGCGGACTCGTTCGGGTTCTTCGGCCAGTTCCTCGAGCAGGTCTTCCATGCGCTCGAATGCCGCGGCCAGGTCCTCGGCTTCCGGCAGCAGGGTAAGCCGGAAATGGTGACGGTCGCGGATATTGAAGCTGGAGCCGGGCACGATCAGGATGTGCTTTTGTTCCAGCAACTCGGCGGCGAAGCGGTGGTCGTCGAAATCCGGGAGTACTTCCGGCTTGACCGAGGGGAAGGCATACAGCGCCCCCATGGGCACGACCAGGTCAAGGAAACGGCTTTTCTCACAGGCATCGATCACGGCCTGGCGCGACTCGTGCAGACGCCCGCCGGGTGCGACCAGGTCGGCAATGGACTGGTAGCCGCCGAGTGCGGTCTGGACCGCCCACTGGCCGGGCACGTTGGCCGACAGCCTCAAGGCCGCCAGTTTTTCCACCGCCAGCATGTAGTCACCGGCCCGCTCCAGCGCACCGGTGAACACCGCCCAACCCACGCGCCAGCCGCAGGCCCGGTAGACCTTGGACAGGCCGCCGAAGCTCACGCATAGGGTGTCGGAGGCCAGTGCGGCCATGGGCACGAAGCGTGCCTCGTCGTAGCAGATGGCGTCGTAGATCTCATCGCTGAAAAGGATCAGGTCGTGTTCCGCAGCCAGGTCCGCCAGTGCCTGCAGGACCTTCTCTGGATAGACGGCGCCGGTCGGATTGTTCGGATTGATGACCACCAGCGCCCGCGTTTTTTTCGTGATCATGGCGCGGATGGCCTCGACGTCCGGCCAGAACTGCTGCTCGGCGGGGCAGGGATAATGCACGGCCTTGCCGCCGTTCAGCACCACGGCCGCGGTCCACAGCGGGTAGTCGGGAGCGGGTACCAGCACCTCGTCGCCGGGTTCGAGCAGGGAGCGCAGCACCAGGTCGACCAGTTCGGACACGCCGTTGCCGATCATGACCTGGTCGAAGCGCGTGTCGGTCAGGCCGCGCGACTGGAACTGCATGGCGACCGCCTCGCGGGCCGGGAAAATGCCGGTCTGGGGCCCGTAAGCCTCGCTGTATTTGAGGTTTCTGACCACGGCCCGGCGCATGGTTTCTGGCGTGCGCAGGCCGAAGGCGCCCGGGTTGCCGATGTTGAGGTGGAGGATGTCGTTGCCCTCCTGTTCCAGCTCCCGTGCACGGCGTGCCAGCGCGCCGCGGATTTCGTAGCGCACGTCCTTGATCCGGCTGGCCGGTTTGAAGGTCTGGAACATAAGCCAAGCATAGCGAATTTCCCTGCCCGATGGGGTCGCCACGACAATTGCCTTGCGCGCGCTGTTCAGTGGGCTGCGGGCTTTTCCCGGCACCGCATGCGCTTGAATATCAGGGCCGAAATCCCGACAATATCGAATCAGGACCACTTTAATCCGGATTTGACCATCGCCATGACGCTAGATCCCGCCCTGAAGTCCCGCATCGAGCAGCAAATCGCCTCGCACGAGGTGTTTCTGTACATGAAGGGCACGCCAAAAATGCCGCAGTGCGGATTCTCGGCCAAGACCGCCGGCATGCTCGACAGCCTGCTCGGCGGCAACTTCGCTTCCTTCAACGTGCTCGAGGACGAGACCATCCGCGAGGGCATCAAGCTGTTCGGCAACTGGCCGACGATCCCGCAGCTCTACGTTCGCGGCGAACTGGTCGGCGGCTGCGACATCGTCACCGAGATGTTCAACGCCGGCGAATTGCACGAGATGCTGGGCCTGGAAAAGCCGGACCGCACGCCGCCGGAAATCGAGATCAGCGAAAAGGCCGCCGGCAAGATCCGCGAGTTTCTCGACGCCTATCCGGGCCAGCACCTGCATTTCAGCATCGGCGCCGACTGGGACGCCAACTTCAATATCGGTCCGCGCCAGGGCCACGAGATCGCGACCGAAGCCGCCGGCATCACCATCCTGATGGACCTGGCCTCGGCCCAGCGCGCCAGGGGTGCGCGGATCGACTGGGTCGAAACGGTGCAGGGCGAAGGCCTGAAGCTGGATCTGCCCGGTGCGCCGCCGCCGGTCAAGCAGATCACGCCGGCCGAGCTGCAGCAGCGCATGAACGCCGGTGAGCACCTGCTGGTGGTCGACACGCGCTCCGAAGCCGACCGCCGCAGCCAGCCGCTGGACTTCGCCCGCCCGCTGGACGCCGGTCTGATGGCCGAACTCAAGGACGCCGACCCCAATCGGCCGCTGGTTTTCGTCTGCAACGTCGGCGTGTCCAGCCAGGCCGTGGCCGAGCACTACCGCAAGCAGGGGTTCAA
>SKKM01000038.1 GCA_007121485.1 Wenzhouxiangella sp.
GTGATTTCGCACTTTCCCTGCATCGAAGCCGCGCGCGAGTTCTGGTTCGACGAGCAATACCAGACCGAGATCATTCCTCTGCGCCGCGATATCTCTGAGTTCGAGGTTCTGGTTTTACCGACCGTGCCGATTCCTGAGTACGCGCCCTGAGGGACCCGGCCGCTACCGTCCGGTCTCGGCGCGGGCGGTCGCGATCGGCAGCAACAGCACGACCATGGCGACGAAAAAAGGCAGCACGCGCTCGATCAACATGCCCGGGGTTGCAATCAGCTGCGGCAGGGCGATCGCCAGTGCGTAACCGCTGAGGATGGAGCTCATTGCCGGGCCCGCAGACACTCGACGTCCGGACAGGCGCAGGAAAACCAGCGGCCCAAAGGCCGAGCCCAAGGCAATCCACGACGACAGCACCCGGTCGAAGATCTGTGCCGGCAGATAGGCTGCGACCAGCACCGCGAGCACGACCACCAGCGCCACGCTCAGGCGCGTGATCAACATCTGCCGACCCGGAAAACGCTTGACCAGGCCGAGGTCGTGCGACACCACAGAGGCCGACACCACCAACTGGCTGTCGGCGGTGGACATGATGGCCGACAGCACCGCGGCCAGCAGGATGGCGCCGAAGACCGGGTGAAACAAGGTCTCGGTCAAGGTAAAAAACAGCGCTTCGGGATTGGCCAGCTCGGGCTGCAGGATGCGCCCGGCCAGGCCGACGAAGACCATGCCGAAAAACACCAATGCGTACCAGCCGGTGGTCAGCCAGGCCGCCTGACGCCGTGCACGCTCGTCGCGCAGCGCCATGAATCGAACCAGGAGCTGCGGCTGACCGAAAGTGCCGATACCGATGGCGAGCGAACCCAGGATCACGCCGAGGCCAATCAAGCCGGCCCGCCCGGCACTGAAGCTCAGTTGTTCAGGCGCCGCCGCAGCCTGCAGGCCCTCCACAAAGCCCGCCGGCCCACCCACTGCGAGCAGCGCGGCCACGGGCAGCAAAACTGCCGTCAGCGCCATCAGGACACCCTGGATGCTGTCGGTGACACTGACGGCCCAGAACCCGCCGATCAGCGTGTAGAACAGGATGATCGCCGCGCCGATGGCGATGGAGATGGGGATGGACCAGCCGAAGGTCGCGGCGAAGGTCTGGCCGGCGCCCTGGAACTGGGCGGCTACATACATGGTGAACGATACCAGGATGATCAGCGAGATCAGCCCGACCAGCAGGGCGCGCTGAATACCTTGGGCCTGATCGACCAGGAAATCAGTCAGCGTGATCTGTTCGCGATCACGCGTCCAGCGCATCAGCCGCGGTGCAATCCAGAACCAGGCCACCAGCATGGTGAGCGTCGCGCCGGCAGCAATCCAGAGCGCCGACACGCCCAGCACCCAGGCTGCACCGCTCAATCCCAGCAAGGTCCAGGCGGAAGCGGCACTGGCCGAGTAGCTGAGCGCGGCTACAAACGGCCCCAGCCCGCGGCCACCGAGAAAGAAGTCGGTTTCGTCGTGGGTGCGCCTGGAGGCCCAGATGCCCACAACCACGAGTGCGCCCATGTAGAGCACCAGGGTGATTGCGACGATCGAGGGGTTCATGCTGCGCTCAAAGCCATCAATCCCGAAGCCGGGTGGCCGGCGCGTGCCGAGGCCCTCATGTGACCATCCGAGCCACCGCGCCCGATCTCCGTGTCGTCTGCTTAAGACTATTCCGGAACGGGCTCGCCGGCAAAGCTTTCACCCTGAATGCCCTGCCAGCGATCGCTGACCTTCTGCTCGTCGATCAGCGTGCGCTGCACGATCCGGCCCTGTTTGTACCAGTGCCAGACCCGATGGCGGTACTGGCCGCAGTCGGAAATCTGGATCATCTCGTACAGGTAGAGATCCGGCTCACCCTTTCGCACCCAGTTCAGCATCACCGTACGATTGAAGTCATCCAGCGGCACTTCGGCCGCCCAGCCCTCGATCAGGTCGCTGTCGAACTCCAAGCGGCCGTTCTCGACGTAGGCCGGAAAATTGCGCACTTCGGTCTTGCCATCGGCCCAGCGGTAATGGTTGGTCTGGTGGTAGGGATACTTCTGCCCGTCCGGAAAACGGCAGACCAGGCGCGAGCTGTGCTCGTCGGTCTTGTTGCCTTCGGGGTCGTAATAACGGTACATGCCGTCCCACACGCCTTCGTGGCGGGCGAGGATGGGCATTTGGTCTCTGAGATGGGTCACGGGTTAATCAGGCTCCATGCAGGATTTTTCAGTTACATCCGGGTCAGTTCATCCATCACCGCCTCCATGGCCTGATCCACGCCTTCGGCCTCGGCCGAGCGGCCCTGGGCGGTCTGGATCAGGACACGCAGGACGCGGGCGATGTAATCGCGGTTCCATAGCTGGCGGGCGGTTTCCGCCTCAGGGGCGGGCCGGAACCGTTCGATATCGGCCTGTGCCAGGAGTCCGCGCTCCTCCAGCAGGCGTTCCAGCGCGTCGAGGCGCTGACGGGTGACGGCGAGTTCCATGGCCAGCGCCATGGCGATGTTAAAGACGCGCTCGACGTCGGGGTCTTCGTAAAACCAGGGGCGCTTGCCCTTGGCCTTGGCCGCTGCGGCCAGGGTCGGGTCGATGCCGGTTGCGCTCATGCCGCCTCCTTCCAGGCGCCGAAGGCCGTCCATTGGGCCGAGCGGCCATAGTCTTCTTCGCCCTTGCCGGCTTCCGGAAAGATGTCCGCATCGACCCAGGCGCGAATGCCGGTCTCGAAGTACTCGTCGTCGGAAAAGCCGGCCGCGCGCATCATGTCGCCCAGGTGATAGGAGTGCATCACCGACCAGAAGGGCTCGTTGTTGTTGAAGGCGTCCCAGTCGCGCATGAACTGCTCGAAGGGATCCATGCCTTCGTGGTACTGCGGCTGTTCCAGATGCACGGTGAGTCCGCCGGGCGCGAGCAGGCGATGGATTTCGTTCATGATGCGCGGCAGGGCCTTGGCCGAGGTCTCGTGCCAGAACATGCTGGTGGTGATCAGATCGAAGTGTCCATCCGGGTAATCCAGTTGCTCACCGCTGGCCTGGCGGAAGGTGATGTTGTCGACCCCCATCGAGCGGGCACGGGCATGACCGTAGCGCAGCACGGGGGCTGCGGTGTCGACGGCGATCACCTCGGCCTCGGGAAAGGCCTGGGCCAGCGGCACGATGTTGTGGCCGACCGTGCAGCCGATATCGAGAATTCGTTTCGGCTTGAAATCCGCATGTTCGCGCTGGAGCCAGCGCGCCAGGGCCTGACCGCCACCGTCGTTGTAGCGGCCGAGCATGCCGCCGGTCGTGGCAAAGATGCCGCAGTCATAGTTGGCCCCGGCGGAGATGTCGTTGGCGGTCAGCTCGCTGTGGTAACCGCCGGGCATGCAGTGAATATCGACCGCTGCGGCATAGCGCGGCTGCTGAATGTGGGGGTCCAGCTTCAGGCCCGGCTCGGCATTGCGTTTCGCGGCCTTGTCGAGCAGGGCATCGATCTGCCCCAGCACCAGCCGTCTCCCGGTCTGCTGGCGCATTTCCATGCTGCAGCGGCGTGCCGCGCTCCAGATCTGGTAGCTGGTGTTGCCGGTCATGGCCTTGCGCACTTCGTGCCGGTCGCGCGGGGCTCGCCCTTGTTCCTGCTCGAACGCCGGCTTGACTTCCTGCTCGTAGGCTGAGCGCACTTTCGGCGCCAGCGTGCCGGAGACAAAGCCGTTCAGGTTGGCCAGGAAGTCGAAGCGGGCGACGTCATCGTGCCCGGCCTCGGGAAACAGTTCATGGCGACCGACGTGCTGCCAGCTCGGGGGTACTTGCGACATCTTCAATTCTCCTTGCAAAAACGGCGCATCCAACGGCGCTCTTGGGGCACGGTCTTTACTTTCCGTGAGGAACCGGGTAAAAAGTCCGGACAAATATACACTCGCCAAGCATAGGCCATGCGAACGCCGGACTCAAGTCAGGCGGGAGGAGTGTAGCGGCTTCCAACCGACCCACTTAAGGAGTAGCAGATCCGATGCGATTGACCCTGAAAGCTGCCATGGCCGGGCTGGCCCTGTCGTTGGCCAGCACCGCCTGGAGCGCGCCGCTGGACCTGAGCGATTCGGAAGACTCCCTGACCGCTTTTGCCAAAATGCGCTGCAGTCTGGATCCTGAGGAAACCACCATCGCCTGGTGGTACGGCACCCTGTTTGCCCAGATGCCCGACACTCAGCCGCGGGCGCTGATGCGTTTCGAAGGCTTCAACGCCTGCCGCATGCTGCCGCACGAGGATGGCGGCTTCAAGATGGTGACGCGCGAGGTGACCTATTACCAGGATCTGGAAACCGGTGAGATCATCGAGACCTGGGACAACCCCTTCACCGGCGAGACGGTCGAGATCATGCAAGTTGCCAATGACCCGGTCAGCCACCAGATGCCCTTGGCCGGCCGCGACTATTCGACCTGGCCGTGGGTGCAGATCGCCGATCAACTGATGCTGACCATGAACATCCCGCTGGCCTATCCCAACCCGCTCAGCGTGGAGGAGTTCCCGGAAGAGTCCAGCGGACCGATGTACTTCGCTTCCGAGCATTTTACCTTCTTCGCGCCCATCGACGAGATCAACGATCCGAACGTGCAATCCACTTCCAGCACCTACGGCTGGGCCCGCACCGGTCCATGGCTGCCCTGGATGCGCATGGGCCAGCGGACCGGCGGCCTGATCTACTCCGGCCAGGGCATGAAACTACCGGGCGGATTCGCTCAGCTGCCTGAGGCGATTCGCGCCTACACCCTCGAGCACTTCCCGGAATATGCCACGGCGCCACTGGAGTTCACGACGCCCAACGCGACCAGCTGGACGGTGTTCCGCGACAAGGTGCGCGAGCAGCGCCAATCGGAACAGGGCGGAACCGAATAATCGATTGGGGTTGTGCCTGTCGGGGCCGCTCGCCTGTGCCAGCGGCCCCGGCGATTACCTCCGCTCGAATCTGTAGGGCTGCGTCGGCGGGACCCGGAACGCATACTGTCCGCTCTCCAGGCGTCCGGATTCCTGGTAGCCGATCGTGCCATCGGCCGTGATCTCGACGACCGCATCGATGCCCATGCGTCGCCCGGAGGCCGCCACCAGGCTGCATTCCTCGGCGCTGATCACACCATGCCAGCCGCCGTCGCCTGCCGGCGCAAAGCGTAGCGCACACGCCGGGCCATAGCCGCGCAGCGCGTTCAGCCCCAGATCCAGGAACGCGCCGGGCTCATTGGCACGGCCCGCCCAAGGTGCGCCATCGGCAAAGGCATAGAAATCCATCCGCACCGTGCCCGTTTCATCTTCGCGGAACGACCAGATGCGTTGGCGCGAGATCGGCCCGTCAACGCTGCCGCTACGCCATTCCAGGTAGAGCACCTGATCGCCGATGGCCGGGGCATCCACCGGGGCGAACAGCGCGTGCTGCAGATCCAGCCACTCGCCGTCCACGCTGGGCGGCACCTTGAGCGCCTCCGGGGCAGCTTCAAACTGGGCGGCGTTGTCGAAATGACCGGCAAGGCTGCGGGCCACGGCCGCCGCGCGATTGGTGCTCACGGGCGAAAACAGTTCGGCGATGGCGCCATCGGGTGCCCGCAGGGCCAGCATGTTCACCGCCCCGTAAGGCGGCAGGTCGAGCGTTGCTGGCCCGCGCCAGACCGTGCCACCGGCTGCTTCGATCCGGGCTTGCGCGACATCGATATCCGGCACCGGGTAGCGCACCGATAGAATGCCAAGGTTGGGCGGTTGAGCGCGTTCGCCAAGCTCGCGACCATCTAGGCCGGCAAACTGCATCAACTCCAGCCGCCCGGTCTCGCCAGGCCGCGGCTGCAGAATGCGGGTTCGGCGCGGGATTTCGGTGGTCAGGTTCTGCGGCAGCCCGAAATTGTTCGGGCCCGGCTCAGGATCCAGAAAATCGCCGGCCCAGAAGTGCTCCATGCCCAGCACGCCGGTAAAGAAATCGTTGGCCTGTTCGACATCGGCCACCATCTGCATGGCATTGAACGGTTGGCTGAGTCGCTCGAATTGCCAGAATTCGTCCAGCGGTGGTTCGAGCCGCTCGTACAAGGCGATGTTGATTCCGTCCGGGCCTTTCAGCACCACGTTGCCGAGCACTGAGGGCGGGAAGATGAACTGCACGGGTTCGCTTTCGGCCAGCCAGCCCAGGGCCAGCGCGTCGGCATAGACGGCGCCCAGTCCGCGCGCGCGCATCATCAGACTGAAGTAACCGCCCGTATCCCAGGCCCGGGCACCGACCCGAATGGGCGTCTGTTCAACGCCATTGAACCGGACAAATCTCAAGAAGCCATGGTCTGTGTCTGGCGCGCGGAGCAGCAGGAATTCGCCGGCGGACTCCCCGGGCAGTTGCCAGTAGGTCATTTCTCGCGGGTCGAGGTGGCCTTCGGCAACGACCTCGAATCCGCCGATTTCAATGAATAGGCGGGCGACCTGCTGCGGGTCGCGCACGCTAAGCATTGCTTCCCTCCAAGGCTCTGATAACAGGGGTGCATCGGCTGAAAGGACTTTGTCCGGGGGCGCCAGAACCAATACGGCGGCCGCGATCCAGGCCAACCCCGCGTTTTGCTGATTCGGCATCAATCGACTCCTTATGCTCGGTTACAAGGCTTAAACATATCTTTCACGGGACTATTGACCTGTCCGGACTCTGGGACTAGTATTTGTCCGGACATATAGCCCGAAGTATACGGGAACCTACCGACCGTCAGGGAGAACCAGACTCATGCCTGCAGCACAGACAACTGATTCGTTGAAACGCGCCAACTCTTCATCTTGGATCCGGCTAAGGCCGCGAGCGCTCACCCTGGCGGTGGCGCTTGCCCTTGGCAGCGCATCGCTCGCCATGGCCCAGGAGCAGGGCGGAGACGATGATGAAGCCGGGACACAATCGGCGCGACTCGATCGCATCGTGGTGACCGCGAGGCGCCAGGAAGAAACGCTGCAGGACGCCCCGGTCGCCGTGACCGCCTTCGGCGCCCAGGACATTGTCAACCAGGGCCTGAACAATATCGACGACCTGGCCCGTTTTGCGCCCGGACTGTCGTTTTCTCAGACCTTCGGCCGCTCTGGCGACAGACCGGTCATGCGCGGCCAGTCCAACGTGCTGGCCGGGGTGCAGTTTGGCGTCGAGTCGGGCACGGCTTACTTCATCGACGGCATCTATTTCAATGGTGACATCCAGTCGATCGACTTCAACAGCCTGGAGCGCGTGGAAGTCATTCGCGGTCCGCAGAGCGCCCTGTACGGTCGAAACGCCTACGCCGGTGCTATCAACTTCATCACCCGCGATCCGACCAACGAACTCAGCGGTAACGCGCGAGCGCTGGTTGCTCGTCACAACGAGCGCGAGTTCGCCGGCTCCATTTCCGGTCCGATCATCGAGGACCAGTTGTACTTCCGCCTCGGCGCGCGCTATTTCGAGTACGGCGGCGAACATGTCAACACCCTGACCGGCCGCAAGATGGGATCCGAGGAGACCAAGGGCCTGAACGGCGCGTTGATCTGGGATCCGGGCCCGAATTTCCGCGCGCGCCTGAATTTGATGTACAAGGAAGACAACGATGGCCCGCTGCCGATTTTCCTGCATCCCACCACCTTCAACAACTGTGAGCCAGGCTTTCGCTCGGCGGCATTCCGGCGCGCCTTGTTCCCGCCCATCCGCGGCGGCGGGCCGATTGTAAGCGACAACCCGTTCCAGTACTTCTGCGGCGCCATCAATGCCTTCCCGGAGCTGCTGCAGGCCAATACGGAAGCGTTGCCGGACGGCACGCCAGACGGTACCGCTTTTGACGGCATCTTCTCCGAGGAATACTTTGCCGGCCTTAACCTTGACTGGACCCTGAACAATGGCTGGACCCTGACCTCGCAAACCGGCTGGCGCGATGAAACCCGCCGGTTTGGTTCCGACTCCGATTTCTCGGACGCCTTCGTCGTGTTCATCCCGGCCGGCGTACCGGTGCCGCCGGGAACCGCGCCCCTCTTCATGAACACAACCTACACCGAGATCAAGGAATGGTCACAGGAATTCCGCATCGCCTCGCCCACCGACCGCGATCTGCGATTCCTGGCCGGTGTGTTCTACTACGATTACGAGAAGGAACAACGCGCCCTGACCTTCGCCAGTCCGCGTACCGGCAACCCGTTCGGCAATACCGACGACATCACCAACAAGGCGATTTTCGGCCTGGTCAGCTATGACATCAATGACCAGTTGACCCTGACCGGTGAAATCCGTTACCAGGAAGAAGACAAGGGTCGAACCGACCTGCAGCCGCAAACGGGTGCGGTGCTGTTTTCCGGCGAGGAGAGCTTCAGCGCGACCACCCCAAGAATCACGCTGGACTACCAGATCGACAGCGAGCGCATGGTCTACTTCACCTATGCTCGCGGCGCCAAGCCCGGCGGTCTGAACGGCTCGATCGGCGAGCCCATCGGCTTCCCGACCTATGCACAGGAAACCTCGGACAACTTTGAGCTCGGCCTGAAGAGCACCTGGCTGGACGGCCGCCTGCTGGTCAACGCCGCGATGTTCTTCATCGATGCCAAGAACGTGCAGCTCACCACCGCCGTGCCCTCGGTAGATGGTGGCGCGATCACCTCGGTGGCGACCAACCAGGGTGCCGCCGAAACCTTCGGGATCGAACTGGAGGTGCGCGCGCTGATCAACGACAACCTGACCCTGCTCGGCTCCTACGCGCTGGCCGACTCGGAGTTCACCGAAGGCTGCGATGACTTCGAATACACGCTCAATACGGGTGGCTTGCTGATCGCACCAGGAACCGAGAGCCCCGAATGCAGCATCAAGGGCAACCAACTGCCGCTGGGCTCCAGGCACATGGCCAGCCTGGGACTCGATTTCCGTCTGCCGCTGGACGGCGGTCTGGAGTTCTTTGCCTTCCCGACCCTGAGCTATGAAAGCAAGAAGTACATCCAGGTGCATAACCGGGCCTGGGTACCCTCGACCACCATGCTGAACCTGCGCGCCGGTATTCGCAGCAACACTGGCTGGGAACTGGCCGCCTTTGCCCGCAACCTGCTGGACGAAGACTCTCCGGCGCTGGCCACGCGTTGGTTCGATCTGCGCCATGGCTTCAATGCGGTCGGCATTCCGCCGGAGCTGACCGTGGCCGGCGGATGTGACATCAATACCGGACAGTGTGCCGACGTGGGCTTGCCACGCGCTTTCTTCACCACCCTGCGCAAAGGCACGACCTATGGCCTGGAGCTGCGCTACAGCTTCTGATCATACGCCATGAAATGCTGGTGGCCTCGCCATCCGGCTCTCTATTGCCCCCGGCTGGTTCCGGGGGTCTTTTTTGCTGAACTCTGGAGGACAACGACCTTGAAGATACTGATGGCAGTATTGATCGCTGCGCTGCTGGCCTTTGCTAGCGCGGTTGCAGCCGCACCCGTGCCTGAGGAGGAACGCGGGCCGGTCGATGTCCGCCGCACCACGCTGTTGGTGCGCGATATCGACCAGTCGCTGGCCCTTTACCGGGACGCACTCGGGCTGACGGTGATCTACGATCAGGAACTGGGCGGCGGTGTCGATGAAGATGGCAATGAACGTCCACCGACTTCCCGCCTGGCCCTGCTGCGCGCCAACGACACCTTTGTCGGCGTGATCGGCCTGTTCCACCGCTACACTGATCCGGAACCGCCACCGGTGGAAAACCGCCGGCCGGTCGCTGGTGACGTGATCATCGTCATCAACGCCACCGATCTGGACGAGCGCTTCGAAAAGGTCCGCAACAGTCCCGGCGTAACGGTCCATACCGAACCGGAGCTGCGCGTTTACCCGACCCCGGATGGCAAAGGCGAGATACAGGTGATGTTCAGCGCCATTTTCGATCCGGACGGGTTTTTCATCGAGGTCAACCAGATTCTGGGGACGCCCGCCGGGCAGCAAGCCGATTGAGTCGGAAGTGGAGTCGGCGGGGTGTGGGGCTGGCGGGGTGTGGGGTTGCCTTTCCACCCGCCAAGGGCCTTGACGCGATCGGCGATGCGGCAGGTTAGCTGGCGCCTGGGTGCCACTGAGACTGCATCTTTGTCGCTTGAGCGCCTGGTGGTTTCGAACGGGGTCCGTGCCGCGGATGGAGGCGGCTCGGGACGTGCACGCCGCCGAGGCCCTTGGCGGGCGGAAAGGCAACCCCACACCCCGCTGAGAGATGGGGGAGGTTGAAGGAATGGGTTCTTCGGGCATCACGACGGCGGTTGGCCCGCGTCTCTTGTCAGGTGGAGGGGGCGCCCAGTATCCCGCCGACAACCTGGCAGGTTGAAGACCTTTCCTTGTTCGGGCATCGCGGCAGGCTCAGGGTGGGAGTTGGCCCCGGAACTTGCACTGCCGCCCACCCCACCCAACCCTGAAGCCTCCGGCACCGGGGGGTGTTGGCTGATTCGGGCCGGGCGTGGTGCGGCGGCGCCAAAAAGCCAGCCGATTCATCAGCCAGCAAGGCGCTTTCCCGAAGCCACTCCCCAAAAAATCAGCCACCGAGCAAATCGTACCGGCACCCAGGAGCCCCCCAGCCCCCAGCCTCCACACAAGTCGTACGGCGCGCCCGGCCCGAAGGCAGCCAGCACCCCCCGGTGCACGATGCCCAACCACGCCCGACATCCCCCGGTGCACGATGCCCGCTCTCCCGCCCCCCGAAAAGAAAAACGGCAGACCCGTCAATAACAGGCCTGCCGTCACAACAGAGGATGAAAATTCGGCCGAGTACCCGGCTCGAAAGCTA